>JACPVD010000115.1 GCA_016191895.1 Chloroflexota bacterium
CATGGGCTTCTCGGTGTAAGTTTGTTTTCGCAAACCTACTTTACTCGAAAAGCCCTACTTTTTCACCTCATTTTTGGCGATGGTATTGAATAATGGATTAAATATCCATTCCATATCCATCAGTCTGCCCCGCTCTGGATCGAGCTGTTGATCGCAAAAGATATTCGATGGCACGTTGCCGAAAGGTCGAGCGTTTATTTCAAGCCAAGAAGTTTGTATATATCATTCAAAAAGTTAACCGCAAATACTACGCCTTCGTCCGGCACTGCCAAAAGGATATTCGCAATGATGGTGATGAAAGCCAATAGCAGCGCCGCGCCGGTTAATATTCGCTGAAAGGAATTTTTGCCCTGCAACCCATCGTATTGCAGCCCTGTTTGAATGGTGATGAAAGTTGCCATTGAAGGCATGAAATCCTCAACAAACCTCATTGCCGGAAAGTAATATGAAAATATGATCAAGATCGAGATCAGGCTTGTCCCCATAAGGGAAAAGGACAACCACGATCCTGAAAAAAAACGGGGCAATGCGACGGGTTTTACGGTGAGAACGTCTCCAGCCCATCGCATGATCGGGAATGCCAGTAGGAAGACGTACGGCGCGATGAAAAACAACCCGGCAAACCTTTCGTTGGAATTGACATATTCGATCGGCGCAATAAACGGGAAGCGCGATGAAACGTTCAACGGATGGGCAAGATAAAGCCCAGCATTGAGTGGCAATCTCGAGATATTGAACACGTTCGTGAAATTGGTGTAATCAATGTTCGCTAATTGATAGGTCAGCCCGAACTCAAAGACCGAATCAAAGCGCGCCCAGTTGTACCATGCCAGCATCCCTCCGCCAATGAGGAGCGGGATCGCCACCCCAAGAAAGGCAGGGGCAAACATTCGGATATTTTTTCCTTTGTAATATCTGTAAACGAAGACGAGGGTTAATCCTACACAAATAGCCACCCCCGGCAGGACGATAACCCTCGAGCCGACGGAAAGCGCCCAATGGGCAGCAGCAAGGGCTAACTTCCAAACAGGCGGGGAATCGTCCAGAAACGCTGAATATGCCCAGAAACACCCGCCCATCAGGAATAGCTGGCAGCTGAATATTGCCGCATCGTAGACTTTTGCGCCGTCCAGCATGATGGGAGCGGGAGTCATAAAACCCACTGCCAGCAAGAGAATTCCAAGCAGCCAGGCAGGCGCGTGCTTCAGTTCCCTTTTCCAATATGTTGCAATGAGGAGTATCTGATAAATGAAGAGTCCGCAGGCGGCTGCCAACGCCAGATGATAATCTCCGATTCGATTTAATAGATTGCGGCTGAGAAGGGATGCAATAGCGGCAGGAGTGGGTCCCCAGTAGATATAGAATTTGTCTTTATATAGCGACAGGTCCCAGGGGAAATTATCCACCCCTTTTTCCCTGCGCAGGAAGTAATCGTAGGGGTTTTCAAGCGCCAGAAGTTCCGGCGGAGGCGCTAGTTCAAGATGAAGATCTCCATTCTTGAAACTTTTTGCCATTTCGACGTAATATTCGAAATCGGACCCCACAATGCGTTCGTCTAATTCGATGAACCAAAAATAAGCGGAAATCACGACCGCGCATGAAACGAAGGATGCCGCTATGACTCTGGACGTGCGGCTTGATCTTGCTTCTACGAAGGCATTGAACTTTTGTACAGCACTGGCAGCGGTGTTTCCGAAGAAATGAATTGCACCGCCGATGATCAAACCCGAGATACCCGCAAGAAGCAGGGCGACTCGTTTGGGACCCCAGCCTGAATCATTATCAAGCCCAAGTTGAACGGAAAAAATCGCCAGGCTGGAGAGCGTAGCTCCCGCCGTGATAAAGAAATATTTCAAGATTAATCTCCTGCCTGATTGGGGTTCTAGGGGGTCGGTGGCGGGAAGGGCGTCGGCGTGGCGGTGAATTCTGGCGCGGAGGAGGGCGTTTCAGTCGCAACCGCCGTCGGGGCTGAAGTCGCAGTGAAAGTCGCCGTCGAAGCGGGCGCATTGCCTGAGACCAAAATCTGCCACGCAATTTCCAAATCACCCGAAGCCACCACCGGGAAGTCAGGCAGGTTACCGAGCGACATATCCAGCCGCTCGATGGCTTTATCCAAAACAGCCTCATCCTTTTCCGCGTTCAATTCCGCCAGCAGGTCGCGCGCCGCCTGCGCGTCCGTTTTCGCCAGCCCGAAATTACTCTGCGCAAGATACAGCCTGGCGCGGGCAAGCGTATCCAATGCGCGGGTGAACATCGCTTCGTGTTTCAACTCGAGCAAAAGCGCGTCGTTGTTCTCCCCCAACTGCTCCTCGAGAGCCGCCTGCATTCCTTCCAACTTTTCAATCGAAGCCGAATGCGCCTCGATCGAACCTTCGAGCGTCGTCACGCGCCCGTTCATCTCATCCAGTTGCGCTTGCAGGTCGGCGATCTCCGCCTCCATTTTTTGAATTTGCTCGGTATTCTCCTCCACCGGCGCAATGAACGTCCTTTGAATATAAGGCAGCCCATAATAGAACATCGCGCCGACCGCAATAAAAAGCATCGCAAGCAAAACCAAACGGATCAACGCCCTCATAAAGAACAGGAATGCCCGCCCCAAACGCCGGAAGAATGAATCCTGCCCTTGAGCCGAATCCTGCGCAGGCGGAATCTCCCTTACCGGCGCGGGCATCGCCTCTTTCTCGACCGGGACCATGGCGCTGTTTTCTGATTCATTTCCCTCCGCTGAGGCAAAAGACTCCAGCCGGGCAAGTGTCGCTTTCCCCATACCTTTCACCTTCAGACAATCCTCCACCGCATCGAACGGACGCGCCGCAATAAGATTCCCCGCCAGTTGACGGTTCACGCCTGAGACCTGCGTCAATGTTTGAAGGTCGGCGGTATTGAGGAAATAAAGGAAGTCGCTCATGGTGATTCTCCGTTACGCTGATTGTACAACAAATGCCGGAGGCGTTCAGCGATTAGTACCTTATCGCTGGAATCCTTGCATCGCGTGGCGACATTTTTTGTGCGAGGATTTTCCACCACAGGGTTCACGGAGATAAACAAGAGGTTTTCTCTGTGAACCCTGTGCCCTCAGTGTTCAAATCTTTTCTGGCTTGTCCGGGTTGGGGTTGATCAACGCTTCGATTTCCTTCGCGACAGATTACAAATCGGGCGCGTCCGCCGCTGAGTCTGCAAACGCAGCGTTTGACTGTCTGCGAGTGCGCAAGCAAAACAGGTCAGGCGCGGAGTCGAAAGTCAGGCGCTGTGGCGGCGTCGTTTGCGACACCGCGCGTGCTTTGCGGGGCGGCGGGCAATGGATGATATAATGAAACCATATCACAAAGCGACATGGCATTTTGCGCCAGCCCTTTTGCGGGGCTGGCGTTTTTCATCTGAATCAAGGAGCAGTCATGGATTATCAAGTCGGCGATTGGGTTGTGCATTGCAACCATGGTCTTGGTCGGGTGCTCGCCATCGAAGAGCGGACAAACAACGACCAGACCATCCTTTACTACAAGGTTCAACTCACAGACCTTACCATCTGGGTTCCCGCGGACGAAAACCAGGACAAGCGCCTGCGTCTCCCAACCAGCAAGACCGAGTTCGACAGGCTGCTCTCCACGCTCTCCGGTCCCGCCGAACAACTTCTCACCGACCGCCGCCAGCGCAACCTTCAATTGCTCGAGATGCTCAAAGATGGAACCGTCGAATCGCTTTGCAGGGTGCTCCGCAATCTCTCCGCCCATCGCCAGCACCGTTCCTGGAGCGAATATGACAGCGCCCTGCTCAAACGCGTCCAAAAGGCGCTGATCGGCGAGTGGAGTTTCGTCTCATCGATCACCCCGCTTGACGCCGAGGTCGAACTGCAACACCTGCTTTCAGCGGGAAAAACGAATTGAGAAAATATCGCGTAATCCGGGGAAGAAACGATCTCGCAATTTTAGGGCGACATGAATGTCGCGGTACCGAGGAACTGCGCAAGGTGAATTAATCCGTACCCGCGCTGAACGGACCGACGCTCCATCTTTGTGTGCAAGCAAAGGTTGTCAGGTTGGACTGCAAAAACCCGCCCTGAGCCTGTGGAAGGGTCTCCCGATTTTGCTCGAAAGTCGGGCGCTGTCGACTCCGCGCCTGACATGTATGCTTGCACACCCATCTTTTTAAGGAATACCGCATCGACGGTGTATAAGGCCACACTAGGTGGAACGGAATCATGGAACCATCCCAATTTTACGAACTGATCGGCTATGCCGGATCGCTGCTGGTCGCATTTTCCCTGAGCATGAAGTCGTTGCAGCGATTGCGCATCGTCAATATGATCGGCGCGTTGTTTTTCATCCTCTATGGCGTCCTGATCGGCGCGCTGCCGGTCGTGCTGCTCAACGGACTGACCCTCTTCCTCAACGCCTACAACCTCTGGCGCATGTGGCAGAAGCAGGACTACTTCACCCTCATGCAGGTCCGCGCCGACAGCGCCTACCTCAAACGCTTTCTTGAATTCTATCGCAGGGAAATTTCAGAATTCATCCCCACCTACCAGTTCAAACCTGACGATCAACAAGTCGTCGTCTTCATCCTGCGCAACATGATGCCTGTCGGGCTGGTCGTCGTCAAACCGGAGGGGGAGGAAGCCCGCATCTTTCTCGACTTTGTCATCCCCGGCTACCGGGACTTTCGCGCCGGGAGATTTCTACTCGAAGAAAGCGCCGAGTTCTACCGCCAGCAGGGGATTCACCGCCTCTCCACCGCCTCCGGAAGCGTCAAGCACGAAACCTATCTCAAACGCATGGGCTTTCACATCGAAGCGGATGGACGCTACTATTACGAACTTCCCACCCGCCTGATCCGCGAACACCTTTGACCGGCCCACGCCGATTTTTCAGCATCTGCCTGGCTCGATCTCAGCGCAGGGGCGATCCTTCAGGGTTTGTCGAACCGCCTAACCATCATGGGAGGATCGCCCCTGCTGTTCTTCTCACATCTCCAGATATTTCAGGATTTCGTAGACCAGGGTGGCGGGCCAGATAAACCCTTTGAGGATTCCAAGTAACCCCATCCATATTGACGAGGCGGTGGTCAGATAGTAATACCATGCGCCGAACAACCCGAATGCATAAACCGCTTCCGATGCGCCGCCGCGGTAAGTGCCTCTTTTTACGGGGCGTTTTTGCCCGACCGCCGTTGTTTCGTTTGTCATTCCGGCTCCTTTTTAACTTCGCGCAAACCTACTCCGCCGGGATGACGATCATCGCCAGAAGATAGATGAGAATACCCGGCACCCCGCCCGGAATGAACGCAATGAACATGGCAAGCCTGAACCAAAACGGGCTGATTCCAAAAAATTCGCCAAGTCCGCCGCATACCCCGGCGATGATCCGGTCATGTTTCGATCTTCGTAAAGATTGTCTTTGCGCCTGCATTTTTTTCTCCTTTATGTAAAGATACGCGATATGCGCTGAAAAGTCGCGTGGCAAGCCTTCATTTCTCTTCGGGGTATAATGCCACTCTTACACCGGCAGCAGGAAGAGAAAAAATGAACCCGCCTATTTACGGAAACGCGGAACCGACAACCCCGCGCCTTCACGCCAGCAATTGGGGAAACCGATGAGAAAATTTAGAACATCCCGCGCTCTGTTTTTAAGTTTGCTATTTCTAACAACCGCCTGCCGTCAGGAGATTACCGCGGACGGAGCGCTTCCCCCTGTGACCTCTGTGGTCGTTTCCACGCCGGCGCCCGCGATCACCCCGGTTCTTGCCACGCCTCTGCCTTCCGCCACCCCAACCTTTGCCTTTGCCTCGCCGCAAGCCCTCCCAGCCGGACCCATCTACATCATCACCATCGGCGACGACCTGACACGGGGCGACGGCGACGAGACCGGGCGCGGCTACCCTGGGCGGCTTCTCGAACTCGTCAGCCAGATTCGACCCGGTTCGACCGTCATCAGTTTTGGTCAAACCGGCTGGACGTCTGACGACGTGATCCTCGGCGCCGCGAATTTTTCAGGGCAGTTGGACCGCGCCGTTACCGAAGTCCGTTCCGCTTCGGCGCAGGGACGCCCATCCGTGGCTCTGGTCTGGATCGGCGGGAACGACCTGTGGGAACTCTACGCTGGCGATGGCGAAGTGACCCCCGGGCAGGAGGAACTTGACCTTGCGCGTTACTCCGAAAATATATCTTTGACCATTTCTGAATTACGCAAAGCCGGGGCGGAGGTGATCGTCGCCAGGTTGGACGACCAGTCCAAACGTCCAGCAAGGAACCGCGGCGAACTTTATCCCTCCATCACCGCCGCGGAATTGGAAAGCATGTCGCTTCAGGCGGAAAAATATAACGAAGAGATCGTGAAGTGGTCTGCGAAATACGGCGCGTTGACGGTGGATTTTTGGGGCGGTGAAATTTTTACCAGCGCCGCCACCCTCTCTTCCGACGGGATGCACCCCAATGCGGCGGGCTACGAAGTGATCACCCAGTTATGGTACAAGGCTCTCATCCCCATCCTGCCCTGACGCGCGTCCAAAGTAACTGAAATAAACCGTCCCGAAGTTTGCCATCCAACGCTCAAATTACCCAGCAAAACCTTCGGGGCGGTCTCCACAAGTTGTTTCCGATAACGTCTAATTTGAACCGGAGGACGCCGCCTTGGGCATAATTTTCAGATCGGTTCTAATTTCTTTGAATACTGATCTGTTCGATGATATCTCCCTGAAAGGACGGGTTTGCATCCGGGTCGCGTAATGTGATTTCGGATACCACATCCATGCCTTGCAGCACCTTGCCGAAGATCGTAAATCCGCCGTCCAGCCAGGGCGCTGGCACGAAGGTGATGAAGAACTGGCTGCCGTTCGTATCGGGTCCCGCGTTTGCCATGGCGAGTACGCCGGGCTTGCTGAAGGTCAGGTCGCTGTATTCGTTGATGAATTCATACCCGGGTCCACCCATGCCGGTTCCGGTTGGGTCGCCGGCCTGCGCCCTGAATTCGGGCAGTACGCGGTGGAAGGTTGTGCCGTCGTAGAATCCCTTGCAAGCGAGAAAGACAAAATTGTTGACCGTGATCGGCGCCTGATCGTCGTACAGTTCGATAAATATCTCCCCGCCTTTTGCCATGCGGATCGTCGCTGTGTAACGCGCCAGGGTATCGATCACTACCTCGGGCGGAGCCGGATATTGAGCCGCCGCAGGAATATCGCTGAACGGTTCGCAAGCATATTCAGACGCATCATACGGAAGCCCGGGGGTTAGTCCGGTCTCGACGATGGCGGGCGGTTCCGCTTCTGTTGCAGGCGGCGCTTCAGTCCCCCCGCCCAATGCCTGACAGGCCAGGGAACTTAAAATAAAAAATGCGACCCAAAATGGGATTTGCCTAAACGGGTTTTTCATCATAGTTATCTCCGGTTTTAAAGGTTTCTCAAGATTCTCTGTGTGCTCTGTGGCAAAAAAGATTTAAGAAACAGTCTCTAAGAAAAACGTCCCAAAGGTCTGCGCGAAAAAACCTCGGGGGCGCGGCAGTTGGTGTTTGGGGCGAAATTTTATACCAGTGCGAACGCCGCCACGCTGAATGCAATGGCGACATTCAGGGATCGTTTTTGTCCGCGCATGGGGATCGCCAGCATTTCATCAGACAGCGTCAACAGGTCCGGGTCCACGCCGGTTACTTCGCTGCCGAGGATCAGAACGGTTTTTTCCACGGCGTTATGTTTGCGCCGCCGAATATCTTTTGCGCCTTCGCCTTCCTCCAGCGCGACCACCCGCCAGCCTTCGCGTTTCAACCCTGAAACCAGATTCACCGCGTCCTTGTGATGCGACCACGGAAGCGTTTCCTCCGCGCCGAGCGAGGTCTTCGTCACCGCTTCATTTTCCGGGGTGGGGGTGATGCCGCAAAGATAAACATGGTCAAAGCCGAAACCGTCGGCGCTGCGAAGGATCGAGCCGACATTCCACGCCGACCGGATATTATCCAGCAAAACGGCATGGAATCCATTTTTTTTCATCGCGGGCTTTTCATTCATACGCCCTTCATCGCCGACCGTTTTACTCGCCGCAACCCGCGTCCCGCCCAAACAATGCGGGCATCGCTCGCCGAAGGCGTGTCCCTTTTGCATGGGGTAGCGCAGCCCGCAACTTTGACATACCCGAACCTCAAAGATCAAATCGCTCATCGGGTATGATTATACCCATGCGTTACCTTCTCTTCAATAAACCCTACGGCGTCCTTTCACAGTTTACCGATGAAGGCACGGGGCATCCCACATTGAAGGACTACATCAGCATCCCAAACGTCTACGCCGCCGGGCGGCTCGACCGCGACAGCGAAGGCTTGCTTTTGCTCACCGACGACGGCGCGTTGATCAAACGCCTCACCGACCCGCGGCATCATATCGAAAAAACCTATCTTGTGATGGTGGAGGGCAACCCGACCCAGGAGAAGTTGACTCAACTCTCGGACGGAGTCCAACTCAAGGATCATTTCACCCGCCCCGCCTCCTTCCGCCTCATTCCCACCCCGGGCCTGCCAGCCAGACCCAAACCTGTCACCCCGCATGGAGCGACTCACTGGCTCGAAGCCAAATTACGCGAAGGCAAAAAACGCCAGATCCGCCACATGACCGCGGCGGTTGGCTTGTTCACCCTGCGGATATTTCGCGTTGCAATCGGCGATTTGACGCTTGAAAACCTGTCCGTTGGCGAATGGCGCGACCTCACCCGCGACGAGACCGCCCTCTTGCGCTGACCTTGACCCTTCGATAAACTCAGGGCAGTCCCTTTTTCCCCAGCCCCGCCTCAGTGACAATTCGCGGCACGCTCTCCTCCCAGCCCACCGCCATAATGTGGATTCCGCTCACACCCTGTTTGGGTTTTATCTTCTCCACCAGTTCAAGCGCGATCTGAAGCCCCTCCTCCTGCTCGTTTCCCTTTTCCTTTGCGGCTTCCATGCGCTTCAAGACCTTCTCCGGCACGAACACGCCGGGGATTTTTTTCGCCATGTATGCGGCGGTCTTGTAATTCTTCAGCGGCGTGATGCCGATCAGGATGTAAACCTTGTCGAGAATATCGCGCCTGGTAATTTCATTCAACCATTCATCCAGCGCGTCCGCGTCGAAGACCACATTGGTCTGGAAGAATTGCGCCCCCGCGTTCACCTTCTTCTGCTCGCGCAGCGCCTGAAACTTCATATTCGACGCGAACGGTGAAGCCGCCGCCCCAAGGAAATACCTCGGCGGAAATTTGATCTCGCGCCCATCCAGGTATTTTCCCTCGTCGCGCATCCGGCGCAGAACCCACAGCATTTGTATCCCGTCGAGGTCTACGATATCCAGCCGC
>JACPVD010000116.1 GCA_016191895.1 Chloroflexota bacterium
CGACTGGTTTGCAAAATGGGTCTGGCAGATCTGCAAGGACAAATTTATGAAAGGCATCGGCGGCAACTTGTTCGATCCCAACGGCGCGCTCACCCGCGGACAAGCCGTTACCATTCTGAACAACATCGCCTTGAACACGCCCCTTCCCGCATCTCCATGGAATGGCTATATCGATACCCCGAACGTCATCACCGTTAAATGGGATTCGCCTTTTCCCAACATCCAAAGAGCCGCATGGACAGATGTTCCCGCCGAAGCCTATTATGCGACCTCGGTCATCCGCGCCTTCGGCCTCGGCATAATCGACGGGACAAACCCCAACATCTTCTCCCCGGAAAGGCCCATCACTCGCGGTGAATTCGCGAAGATGCTCTACCGGGCGTTGAGTCGAATCGATTAACCTCACCTCGCGCTTCGACTTTACTCACACCGCCCCAACGCTCTTCGGGAGCGCGAAAGCCTTCGTCCTGAGCGAAGTCGAAGGACATTCCGCAAGGCGATCTATTTCAAAATCTGAAATAAATTGCTGTAATCATCCGTCCACAAACGGATATCGGTCGTGTATCCCTCGAACGAATCGGCGCGAGACTTGATCTCGGGGATTTCCAATATCGAAGAGTTGCGCTCCATTAAAATCCACTGCGATGGGAAACCGCCATAATCGGTGGCAAAGAACCAATCCACCTTTACGAGCGAAAGGCCGAATTCCTGCGCCAGTTGAAAGAGGACAGGTTGAAGGTCCAGGTGGCGGTTCGAAATATGTGCGGCGATCACGCCATTCGATGCAAGATGTTGAAGATATAAAGCAAAGGTTTCCTGCGTCACCAAATGGACGGGGATCGAGTCGCTGCTGAAGGTATCCAGCACAAGCACGTCGAAATTCTGGCGCTCTCCCTGCGCCAATTCGCGTTCCAACGAGATCCGTGCGTCGCCGGGCACGATCTCGATCTCCGCTTTGCTGTCGGTCAAAAAAGTAAAATAGCCGCCTTCGCCTTTTGCCAGGTCGATCACAACAGGGTTGATTTCATAAAACCGATACGAGTCGCCTTCCTGCCCAAAAACGGCCAGAGTCCCCGCTCCCAGCCCCAGCACTCCTACACGCAGTCCCCGTCCTTTTCGAGGGTGGTGATTCAACAGCAATCCCACGCCGCTGTCTTCCACAAAATAAGTCGTCGGACGCGCGCGATCATCAAGATACTGCACGCCGTGAACAGTTGCGCCGTGGACCATGGCAACGGCGGTTTCACCCCAATCCCGCACGCGAATTATCCCGTAAAAATTCCGCTCCGCAAACAGCGTGTTGTGAATTTGGTTCAACCCAAAGGCAAATACCAGCATGCCGGCAAAGGCCGCAAGGCTTAGGGTCAATGCCTGACGGCGCGGCGTCTCCAGAAAACGCGGCAGGAGTTTTACAACCAGAAACACAAAAACCAAAAACCAGCCAAGGTAAAATTCCCAATATCCCTTGAAAAGGAACGGCGCAATAAGGTTTACAAAAATTCCTCCCGCCGCACCGCCCAGCGAGACCATTAAATAAAAATTTGTCAGATGTTCGGCGCGCGGGCGCAAAAGGTACAACTCCGCATGACAGACCATGCAGGCGAGAAACAGCAAAAAGAGATACGCCCCGATTTGAATCGATATCGCCAGCGAACTCGCGCGAAGCATGACCCACAAAACGCCGAGGCTTGCAAGGCCGAACAAAACAGCATACACCCGGCGTTCGTACAACCGCAAGTCGGAAAACGCAAAGATGAACGAGAGCAGGTACACAGCGAGCGGCGCAACCCACAAAAACGGAATCACCGCCACTTCCTGCGAGACCTGATTGGTCGTCGATAACAAAAACAACGACGCCAGCCCGCTCGAAAGAATCCATAAAACGCGCATCGAAAGCGAAGGAGGCGCGCTCGCCGCCGCTTCAAGCGTCATAATAGCAGGAGCCTCGTCCCATGCACGGCGGCTCAACATAAAGACAACCAGCACAAACAGGAGGAATCCGGCGGTCCATGCCCAGCCCTGCTGAAATAACGTCAGCGCGGGCTCGATCAAAGCCGGGTAGATCAGCAAACCAAGCAGGGAACCCGCGTTCGATAACGCATATAATCGCGCGTAAGATTTCGACGGATACGCGCGGCTAAACCATGCCTGCATCAACGGGCCGTTCGCCGCAAGGATAAAATACGGCAGACCGACGGAAACCGTCAGTAGAAACAAAATATGAACGACGGGAAAATCAACGCCGCCGGGACGCATGTCAGCGGAAGGCGTGACCGGGGACGGCCACCCAAGTCCCAGCGCGGCAAGAAGCGCAACTGTCACAACAAGAAAAGCAACATGGATTCGTCCCTGCCGCCTTTGCTTCACCAGCCAGTAGGCGTAGGCATATCCGCCCGTTAAAAAAACCTGAAAGAACAACATCGCCGTCGACCACACCGCCGGCGTTCCGCCAAACCACGGCAGGATGAATTTGCCGATCATGGGCTGAACCTGAAACAATAAAAACGCCGAAAGAAAAATGCTCAGGGCAAACAAAAACATAGTGTCTCCGATTCTGTATATCGCAAAGGAAATTTTATGCGTCCTCTCGAAATCCTGATCCCAATTTTAACGGCCATATACATCCTCTGGCCGCACCCCCGTCCGCTTTTCATTCGCCTCGCGCCCGCGCTTTCGCTGCTTGCAACACTGGCTCATTTTACACTGGAAGGATACCGCTGGCAGATGATTTCGCTTTACACGCTCTCGATCCTGCTTGCGATTACAGCCTTGATAAAAATTGGAATAACGACGGATTGGCCTGCAATATCATCGTGGATTCAACGACTCGGCCAGGGCCTGACCTTTATCCTGCTCCTGCTTTCGACGGCATTACCAGCCCTGTTACCGGTTCCCTCCATTCCATCCCCCCGCGGACCGTTTCCGGTCGGCACAACCATCTTCGAGTTGACGGATGAATCGCGCCGCGAACTTTACTCCGGCAAAGACGAAGCCCGCAGATTCATGGTTCAGGTCTGGTATCCCGCAGAACCGCTCCTGGGAAATGAAATGTCGGGCTGGGTGGAGCATCCCGATGTATATGGCCGCGCCATATCCGATTTCCTGAAACTTCCGCCTTTCTTTCTCGATCATCTTGCGCTTGCAAGCTCGCCCGCCTATCTCGATGCGCCGCTTGCGGACACAAACAAACCTTATCCTCTGATTCTATTCTCGCATGGCTGGAAGGGATTCAACGCCCAAAACAGCGGGCAGATGATCGAACTCGCCAGCCGCGGTTTTGTAGCCATTTCCATAAATCACACCTACGGCGCGATCGTCACCATCTTTCCCGACGGAACGATTGCAAACAACAGCCCCGCGGCGCTTCCCGAAGGCGCGCCGGATGACGAATACGAAATCGCCGCGCGCCTGCTCGCCGATCAATGGGCGTACGACCTTGCCTACACCATCGATCATCTTTCCTTTCCATCCAGCGCAATTGACTTCGGCCGCATCGGAGTCTATGGCCATTCCACCGGCGGAGGCGCGGCCATTCAATTCTGCGGAACCGATTCTCGTTGTAAAGCCATCCTTGGCATGGATCCGTTCATGCGCCCGGTATCCGCCGAGGTTCTCCAAAACGGCCTGTCCCAACCTGCGTTCTTCATGTTCAGCCAGTATTGGACAGACGACACCGACAGCATCAACAATCAACTCTTCAATCGATTCGTTCCCAATCTCCCAAATAACGTGGGCGCGGTCACCATCGACGGCACAAAGCATTACGACTTCAGCGACCTGCCCATGCTCTCGCCGATCGCCCCGCAACTTGGGTTGAAAGGCCCGCTCAACGGTCAGCGCGTGACTGAAATCGTCAATTCGTATCTAATCGATTTCTTCGAAATGACTCTAAAGGACAAACCATCCGCGTTATTCGACGGATCATTCGAAGATTTCAGTGAAGTTAAATCGAGGTAAACCATGAAAATAAACCGCCGCAACATTTCCACCGTTTTCCTTGTTCTTGGCATTGCTTTCCTTGCCATCGGCATCAGCACAGATAACACCGCCTTCTCATGGGCGGCCATCGCTTTTATTTTGATCTCGCTTGTCGCAGGCGGCCGCTGGATGAGGCCGCGCAGGAAATAAAGTGACCTTATTCACTCCAAATTAGTGACTTCCTTTTCAAAAATCCTCTGTATAATGGTTTTGCAATAGATTTCATCCGAGAGTTTCAATTCATTGGAGGTTCCCATGTTTGTTGGCGAAAGAATGTCGCACCCCGTAATTTCAGTCACGCCTGATATGGCAATTAATGACGCACTGGCAATGTTCCGCAAGGAACACATTCGCCGCGCGCCTGTCATCAAGGACGGCAAACTGATCGGAATCGTTTCAGAACGCGACCTGCTCAACGCATCCCCTTCCCCGGTCACCAGCCTGAGCGTTTGGGAGATGAACTACCTGATCAGCAAAGTGACCGTAAAGCAGGTGATGAACAAAAAGGTCAAGACCATTGACCTGAACACCCCCATCGAAGAA
>JACPVD010000041.1 GCA_016191895.1 Chloroflexota bacterium
GGTTGGCGAGAGCGCCGCGTCCGATCATCACCGCGTCGCAGTTTGTGTGCCGCTTGAGTTTGTCGATGTCTTCCACGCGCCGCACGTCGCCGTTGCCGATGACGGGAATCTTGACGATGGATTTGACTTCCGCGATGGCGTCCCAGTTGGCATTGCCGCTATAACTTTGTTCCTTTGTGCGCCCATGAATGGCGATGAGCGAACCGCCGCATTCTTCGACGATGCGGGCGATGAGTTTGTAATTTCGGTTGCGTTCCCAGCCGAGGCGGATCTTGCCGGTCAGCGGCGCTCGAAGTTTTGCGCTGAGTTTGGTGAACAGGCGCGCGATCTTGAGCGGCGATTTCATCATGCCCACGCCGGCGCCACGGTCGGATACGCTCTTGGCGGGGCAGCCCATGTTGATGTCGATGATCGTCGGCCCCCAATCCTGTACGATGAGCGCGGCTTCGATGATTTTGTCCACGTTGTCGCCGTAGAGTTGAAAGGTGACTGGGCGTTCCGTCTCCTGGAAGTACAGTTTCTTTGCCGGCTGTTTCGAGCGGCTCAATATTTTTTCCACCTGCACGAACTCGGTGTAACTCATGGCCGAGCCCAACTCGCGGCACAGCGAGCGGAACGGCCAGTCGGAGTAGCCGTCCATGGGCGCGAGGATGGCGTCGCCGTAAATGGGCACGTCGCGGATGTGGAAGGTGGGGGAGGCGGATAAGCGGGTCATTGATTGAGGGGAGTATAACAAATTTCGGAGGTTGACTCCGCCGTTCATCAGCAATACAATAAAAATGTCCATCACTCGCCTGCCAAAGAACCGCTTTTTGGGAGGCCCGTTTATTCGTATAAGGAGATGAAAATGAACAAAACATTTACTGTTATTTTGTTGTTGACCATGTTTATGACGGTGCAATTTGGGGCTGTATCCGCCGCGCCGGTGTCGGGAACCGTAACCGTCGTTTCTCTTCCCACTTTCCATTCCGATAGTCCAATTACCCTGAACTTCGACATTGTCAATATGAACGCCGGCACCAAATACATTTCCATTTGGTCCCGGCTGCAATCCACACCTGCGGGTTTTTGGTCTTCCTACTGCGAAGGCTGGGACGGGGGTACGACCACCGCCGCATCGGTGTCGAATGCAGTACATGTGTGGGACACCCTGTTCTATTGGGACCAGGATGTGGTTGAGTTCTACATCACGGTAAACAGCGCGGGAGCCTGCCTGCCGGGTGATGTGCCCCCCACAACCTCCACAGCCATGGCCAGCACCTTCATCGACTGGTTTTACCCGGACTTTATCATAGCCAATCCCCCATCCTTGGAGTCGACCTGGTTCGATAACCTCAGCGTTGCATGCAATACCTTTGAACTGTGGGGAATTGCGTCCGACGGCGCATGGAATCAACAGCAAGTCAATCCTCAGGGATATTCAGGGTTTGAGGGCTGGCATCCCAATTCGTTCGGGGTGTTCGCGCCACCCGCCCCCCTGGGTACCACATATGACCTGCTCTCCTGGGTGAATACCATTCCCTCCACCGCTACCGGCAATTGGCGGTTTTGGGTGGAACCAAGCGACTTTGCCGGCAACCAGTGGCCCCCGATTTACTTCCGCTGGCACGACATCGATACCGGCTCGAAATGGGCAAATGAACGCGCCGAATGCGCGAATTACCCGGATGTAAGCGACAATACCTATGAAATATACATCCGTTATATGGCGCAACTGGAACTGGGGCATGGGTACCTGGACGGCACCTTTCAACCGGATGGAACCCTCACCCGCGCCGAGATGGCGGCTTTTATCGAACTGGCAAATGGGTACACCGGCGAGACCATCCCCACACAACCCCCTTCCCCTGCCTGCACATTTAGCGATGTCACAGAATCGGACTGGTTTGCTGGCTGGGTCTGGCAGGCCTGTGCCGATACTTTCATGATTGGCGTGAGCAACGGCATGTTCGATCCGAATAATACACTCACCCGGGGGCAGGTGGTCACCGTATTGGACAATATCAATAGCTTTCCGCTCCCTCCTCGCGGAGGTTATTTGGGCGCCCCGGAAAGTATTTACAATGATGCCTGGGGAATCCTCTTCCGCGAAGCCGTCTGGCTCGACGTAAATATAGGCGACTACTTTGTCAATGGCGTCATTAATGCCTACGGTGTGGGTGTTGCGGATGAAACCAGCGCAAATATGTTCTCACCCAACCAGCCCATCACGCGCGGCGAGTTCATGAAAATGATGTATCGCGCCCTAAGTCGAATCCAGTTAGAATGTGAATGTAAAGTAGATGCTGGCAGGGATTGCTGCGACTGACACACAATGAGAATCCGACAGGCGGACCTTTGAAGGTCCGCCTGTTTTTATTTACGCCATCTGTTTCTTCAACAATTCCAGATAATGCTTGCGGAACTTCGCCACCTTCGGCGCGACCACCGCCTGACAATACGGCTGACTCCCGTTGCGGACGAAGTACTCCTGATGATAGTCCTCGGCGGGATAAAAATCCTTGATCGCTTCCACCTCCGTAACAATGGGGCTGTTCCAGATTCTCCGGGCATTCAATTCGCTGATGGCTTTCTCCGCCGTGTCCTTTTGCTCCGCGGAATGATAATAGATTCCCGAACGGTATTGCGTGCCCGCGTCCGCGCCCTGGCGGTTTAGTGTGGTCGGGTCGTGAATGGCGAAGAACACGTTAAGCAGATCGGCGAACGAAACAACTGTCGGGTCGAATGTGATCCGCACCGCCTCCGCGTAACCGGTCGTGCCGTTGCACACAGCGCGATACGTCGGGTTGGGAACATGCCCGTTTGCATATCCCGAATCGACCGAGATCACGCCTTTCACCTCATCGAACACAGCCTCCAGGCACCAGAAACATCCCCCGGCAAGCGTTGCGGTTTCAACATGGTTGTTCATGATAAAGTCTCCTTTGTTGCGAAAGAATTACAGGCCTTGTATACTGACCTGACGCGGCAAGGAGTCGAAATATTATTAAGGGAAGATGACAGTTTTGATTCCCGCGTTAAACAAAAAACCGCCTTGCGGCGGTTTTTTGTTTCTATCTCATCCCTGATATTGTGATGAGTCCGTTGCTGATGTTCACGTTCATCACCTGCAAGCCAGACATCTGCTGGTTTATTTGCTCCGCGAGGAGTTGATTGAGCCACGTCTCCGCCTGCGAAAGCAAAAAGTCGGGGATCATCTGCCGGCCGACCTGGAGCGATTCCAATTCAAAACTCGGCTGACCGTTTGTATCCACGTGGATCGTCCCAGTCGCAAGCGTAGACGTTGAATCTGCGCTGCCCTCCACCACTCCCCAGATTTGGATCGCGCCATCCCGCAAATACACCTGGATTTCGCGCAGGGGCAGGTCGGGGCTGTTTTTCATTTCGAGAGCAAGCCATGAGGTAACTTCCTGCTCGCTGAGCGTGACTGTGCTAAGCGAGCCCGGCTGCGGAAGCGCGTTTTCGATGGCAGTCTTTGCCTCCGCCCCGGCCGTATCCGATGGGACGATGGGATCGCCCGGCCGCTCGGGAGCGCCTTCCATACCGGCACTGGCATTGGTCACTGCAAAGCCGATCAAGGTATCTACAAGGGGAGCATATTCCGGGTAGGACTCGGCGACTTCGGCGCGGGTCTCCGGCGCCACATCGGCGGGCAGGGGCGGCGCAATAGGCGTGGCCGTGGCAGGACGAATCAACCCATTAATCTGCGGATTGTTTTTTGCGATTGTAAAGGTCGTTGTGCCAAGTCCAAGAATGAAAATGAAAAGAATCGCCGCCCCGCGTAACAGGACATTTTTTCGCGGTTGGGGCTTTTGCCAGGCCGCGCCGCCCATCACCTGGCTGATTGGAATCGTCTGCCCGGGGGATTGCACCCGAATGAGCGCGATCTTTGCCTCGGCATTATTCGGGTTGATCTTGATCACGCGTTCGTAACATTCGATCTTGCGTTCTTTTTCCTCCACCACGCGCGCAAGGAGCATCCACGCCGCTTCTTCATTGGGATGCGCCGCTATCAATTCGGAAAGATACTTCTTCGCCAGTTCGCGGTTCCCGCGCTGGAAGTTGGTATCGGCCAGTTTGAAAAGTTCTTGTTTGTTCATTGGATAAAAACCCCAAAGGTCTCAAAGACCTTTAGGGTTTGTCAGTTTTACAAACTCGGTTCGGGAAGGGTCTCTTGCGCTTTGACAAGAATCAACTCGCCGTCATCGTTCACTTCCACTTCAATCAAATCGCCATTGACGAATTCACCGGCCAGCAGTCGGTCGGAAAGAGGATCTTCCACTTTCTGCTGGATCACGCGGCGCAACGGGCGGGCGCCAAATTCGGTGTCGTAGCCGAGGGTGGCAAGCGTTCCCAACGCCTCTTCCGAAGCGGTGAGTGTCAGTTCGTGCTCCTTAAGTCTTTCGGAAACCTTCGCCAGTTCGAGCGAAACAATTTTTTGAATATCTTCCTTGTTGAGCGCGCGGAAGATGACCACAGAATCCATGCGGTTGATGAACTCGGTGCGGAAGGCGCGTTTGAGCGACTCATTCAGCTTCTTACGCATATCTTCGTAGGAGAGTCTTTCCTCGGTGGCTTCATCGCGTTTGAGCGCGAACCCAAGCGATGTCTGGTTCTTGATCATATCCGCGCCGATGTTCGAGGTCATGACGATGATTGCGTTGCGGAAATCGACCTTGCGGCCTTTCGCATCACTTAAGTGACCTTCCTCCATGATCTGCAACAACATGTTGTGGACTTCAGGGTGGGCTTTTTCGATCTCATCAAAGACGACGATGGAATATGGCCGGCGGCGCAGGGCTTCAGTGAGCTGGCCGGCGTCTTCATAGCCGACATATCCGGGAGGCGCGCCTACCAAACGGGCGGCGGTATGCCGTTCCATAAACTCGGACATATCCAATTGAATGGCGGCTTCTTCACTGCCGAACATGAATTTGGCGAGCGTCTTTGTCAATTCGGTCTTGCCAACGCCGGTGGGGCCGAGGACCATGAACGAACCGATCGGGCGTTTGGGGTCTTTCAGCCCGGCGCGCGCGCGTCGGACGGCGCGAGAGATGGCGACGATCGCATCTTCCTGGCCGATAATTCCCTTGCGCAATTCATCTTCCATCTTAAGCAGGCGCTGTGATTCTGCCTCTGCCAGTTGCATGAGCGGAACGCCCGTCCACATGGAGACGACTTCGGCGATATCTTCTGCGGAAACGACCGGGCTGTTGGCGCGGTCCCAGCCGGTGCGTAGACGTTCGATCTGCCGATCGAGGTCCGATTCACGCTCCTCCCATTCCTTGATATCTTCGGAGTTGCCTTCCTCTTGCGCAAGCGCGCGGTTCTGTCTCGCCTGCCGCAGTTGACCAAAGAGGTCCTTGGCGTATTTCGCGGCGGGGCTTTTATACATGCGCACGCGCGAGGATGATTCGTCGATCAAGTCGATGGCTTTGTCGGGTAAAAATCGTTCAGTAACATACCGCGAGGATAAATGCGTGGCGGCTTCGAGCGCTTCGTCGGATATCACAAGATGATGATGCTCCTCGTAGGCCGAGCGAATGCCTTTGAGGATTTGAATGGTCTCGTCTTCGGAGGGTTCATCCACCTGCACAGGCTGGAAGCGGCGTTCGAGCGCGGCATCCGATTCGATGTGCTTGCGATATTCGTCCATCGTGGTCGCGCCGATGAC
>JACPVD010000117.1 GCA_016191895.1 Chloroflexota bacterium
CAATTCTTCGCGTTTCAAATAAATTTGCGCGCCGCCTAATTGTTCCGATAATCTCTTTGCGTAGGTCAACGGCGTGGGTCTGCCCACGAACGACGCCAGCAAGTCTTCGAATTCTTTTCTGAAAGCAGGATCTTTTTGCGCATCCACGAAAGCCTGCTCCAACTCAATCAGCGCAGGCATGAGCGTCTCGGGCACGAACTGTCCGCCATATGGACCGAATTTTGGGGGTAATAATGTTGTCATAAGTTCTCCTTGATTAGACGATGGACGACAGACCGTTGACCATGGTGGTCTATCGTCCATCGTCTATGGTCTGCTTGACTGCTTTCACAAATGCTGACATCTTCGCCGCATCTTTCTCACCCGGAGCTGATTCCACGCCAGAGGCAACATCCACGCCCCAGGGTTTGACCTGCCGCACCGCGTCCGCGACATTCTCAGGAGTCAATCCACCTGCCAGCAACAACGGGTATTTTTTTGCAAGTTCTGCTGCTGCTGACCAATCTGCGGTGACACCGCTTCCGCCGTAGACATCTTTGACAGCTGCGTCCACTAACAATGCTGGTGCATCATTGCGCTCATAGCCTATGATATCTGATGGAATTCCGCGAAAGGCTTTGAAGGCTTTGCCATTGAGTGCGCTCAACATTTCAGGCGTCTCATCACCATGTAACTGGGCAAGGCTTAATCCGCAGGTTTCTATTGTTGCGTAGACTTCTTCCACAGATGCGTTCACAAATACACCGACATACGTCACGTGACCATGCTTCCGCATCACAGACATGATGTTGCGACAGGTGCCGACATCAATGTAACGCGGGCTCTTCGGATAAAAATTAAACCCGATCAGGTCTGCACCCGCTTCCATCGCAGCAAGCGCATCTTTGACAGTTTTGATTCCACAGATTTTTATTTTGGTCATAAGGTTTAAATGTTTGCAGGTTGGCAGGTTTGAACGTTTAAACCTGTAGACCTGACAACTCTCTCACTTTCGCGGGGATGTCTTCGGACGTGACCAAGGCTTCGCCCACGAGGATTGCGTCAATGTTGATATTGGCTAACCGTTCTACATCAGCAGCGGTGAAGATTCCGCTTTCAGCGACGACGGCAATATCGGATGGGATCATTGGGCGGAGGCGTTCGGTGGTGGCGAGAGAGACTTCAAAAGTGGCAAGGTTGCGGTTGTTGATGCCGATGAGGTTTACGTCTTTCAACTTCAAGGCTCGCTCGGTTTCAGCTTCGTCGTGGACTTCGACCAGAGCGGTCAACCCCAAACTGAGGGCACAGGCGTGCAGGTCGGCGAAGTGCTTGTCGTTGGTGAGGGCGGCGGCAATGAGGAGGATGGCGTCGGCGCCGTTGGCTCGGGCTTCGTAGATTTGAGTTTCGTCGATGGTGAAGTCTTTGCGTAAAAGAGGTGTCACATGCGAGGTGTCAGGTGTCAGGTTACGAGCGCGCAATTCGCGCAAGGTTTCGAGTTTGCCCATGAAGAATTTTTCGTCGGTGAGGACGCTGATGGCGGCGGCGCCGTTTTGGGTGTAGATGTCTGCCACTTGGAAGAGGTCAAGGTGCGGAGCGAGAATCCCTTTGGAGGGAGAGGCTCTCTTTAGTTCAGCGACCAGGCTCGGGCGGGGGGCGAAGCGGCGGCGCTTGATGGCGGCGAGAAAATCTCTGGGTGCAGGAGTCTGCTCCGCGGCGCGGCGCAATGCTGAGGCGTCGAGCGCCGCTATTTCCAATTTCTTTTGAGCGATGATTTTTTCGAGTATGTTCATGGGCAGCGGATTTTTAGGAACGGACAGCGGATGAAACGGATTGGGAATACTCAACAAGGGCGTTGAGTTTGGCGAGGGCGGAGCCGTTATCGAGCGCGGTGGTGACTTCTGCAAGTGCAGACTTGAAATTACCTGTTTCGGCGGCGAGAGCACCAGCGGCGTTGAGAAGGACGGAGTCACGGCGCGCGCCTTTGAGTTTGCCAGAGAGAAGATCTCTCATCATCGCTGCGGATTCATCGGGTGTGCCGCCACGAAGATCTTCCATGGTGGCGAGGGCGAAACCGAATTCGGCGGGGTCGAGATCATAGGTGTTGACCGCGCCATCTTTGAGATGACTGATGCGATTGATGCCTGTGGTGTTGAGTTCATCGGTGCCGCCTGCGCCGTAGATGATGAGCGCGGCGCGAGAACCGAGTTCCTTGAGAACATTGGCGAGCGGCTCAGTGAGGGCGGCAGCATAAACGCCCGTGAGTTGAATGTTTGCGCCTGCGGGATTGGTGAGCGGGCCGAGGA
>JACPVD010000042.1 GCA_016191895.1 Chloroflexota bacterium
ACCCGGCGAACTGGGCAAACACTCCACAAGCAAATCCCGTTTCAAGGGCGGGGGCGCAGGATTGGGGCTGGCGCTCTCGAAGGGCATCGTCGAAGCGCACGGCGGAAGAATTTATGTGGAAAGCCCCGGCTACGATGAAACAAATTTTCCCGGCAGCAAGTTTCATGTGATTCTGCCGCTCAGCAAGGCGGAAGGAGAAAAACCAAAGATCAGCGCGCCGCTTAAGTTCGAGGTTTAAAAGCGGAGTCCCGAAGTTCTACTTCGGGGCGGCTCACAAGGCGGGCGCGTAAGAGACTGTTTCTTAACTTGCTGGCAAAGACGTAAACCTTTAGGGTCTCTATTTTCGCGTCGCGCGGGCGACGCCGATCACGATCAACCCAAAGACCAGCAGGAAGAACTTGATCGTGGCGCACAGGGCGGCGATTTCAGGTTTCGGCGATAGGTAATCTCCAAGCAAAATACGAAAGAGCATGTAGTTTTCGACCATGTCGAACAGGGCTGCGGCAAACGCGCCCCAGCCGGCGATGGCGCAAAACAATTTGATCTGCTTTTTATGTTTTGCCGCGGCCAGTAACGTGCCAAACCCAAGCGCAAAAGCGTAGACCGGCATGAAGAGATAATCGAGTCCGAGGCCGAAGGCGGCGTAAAATTTCGGAAAGATCGACCCAGAGAGGGGAATATTCACCGGGTCCCAACTCGCAAGGATGGAAAACGCCTTGTCCGGCGTCCCGGCCAGTTCGAGCGAGACGATTCCATTCGGCGCGAAAGGATTCCGCAACGGGACATCGAGCGCGCCGAATATCCCAAAGATGAGAATCGTCAGCGCGAGGAAGACGTACAACAATGGTTTTTGCAAATTTTGCGGGGTGAATTCAAGCGGATGGCGCATAAATATCCTCAAAACATCGTTCGATAAAAAAAGAAAGGGGGAAGCGCCCCAATTTATTGAGATGATACATTATTTTTGTATTCCACGCCGTTCAGGTTCTGCAAAGGCCCGGGCTGGGCAGACAGGCCAAAGGCCGCAGGATGCGTGTTTTTCATCCAATACAAATTTGGGCGGAAAATAATCCTCCATGCTATACTTGCAGGGCTTTTCATTTTCGGAGTTGGCTGCAAAGTCTGGAGACTTTGCACTCCAGATACATTGAGGCAGAATGACTGAAAATACCCATCAGGAAATGCTGAAAAAGTACGCGGAAGCGATCGTAAGGGTCGGGTTGAATCTTCGGGCGGGACAGCGATTGATTATCACGTTATCGGCTGTACGCGGCGTGCCATATCAATTTGCGCCGCTGGTGCATGAGGTGGCAAAGGCCGCATACGGCGCCGGCGCGAGGTACGTGGAAGTGTTGTGGGGCGACGAAGAAATGATGCGTTTGCGCGCCCAACATGCGCCGCGCGATTCATTCGATGAATATCCCGTCCATACCATCGACGCGATCATGAGGATGATCGACAACGGCGATGCCCTGTTGACGATCGCCGGCAATGACCCCGACATGTTCGGCGGACTCGACCCGGAAGTAACCGGGATGATACAGCAAACTCACCTGAAACAATACGGCAAAATCGGAGAGCGGGTCAGCACGAACGTGGTTAACTGGTGTGTGGTGGCGGCGGCCGGCGAGGCCTGGGCGAAGAAAGTCTTTCCCGATCTTTCTCCCGCGCAGGCGCAGGAAAAATTGTGGAAGGCCATTTTTGAAACCACGCGCATCGACCAGCCCGACCCCATTGCGGCATGGCAAAAACATATTGAAGCGACCCGTGAACGCGCGAACTTTATGCAGGCAAAACAATTCACCGCCCTGCATTACAAGGCCCCCGGCACCGACTTCACCCTCGGCCTGCCATACGGACACAAATGGATCAGCGCGCAATCGATGGCGCAGAACGGCGTGATCTTCACCGCGAACATGCCCACCGAAGAAGTATTCACCCTGCCCGATCGCAATCGCGCCGACGGCGTGGTGACATCCACCTTTCCGTTGAGTTACGGCGGCACCTTGATCGAAGATTTTCAAGTGACCTTCGAGAACGGGCGCGTCGTAAAAGTGACTGCGAAAAAGGGCGAAGATGCGTTAAAGAAACTGGTCGATACCGACGAAGGCTCGCACCGGCTCGGAGAAGTGGCGCTTGTGCCAGCCAGTTCCCCCATCGCCAAACGCGGACATCTCTTCTACAACACCCTGTTCGACGAAAACGCATCCTGCCATATCGCGATCGGACGCGCCTACCGCTTCACACTGACGGGCGGGGCGGAGTTGAC
>JACPVD010000118.1 GCA_016191895.1 Chloroflexota bacterium
ACATCACCAAAAGGAGGAAGGTATCCTCTTCACCGCGCTCGAAGGTCACGGATTCCCAAAGGACGCCGATCCCGTTTCCGTGTTCATGGATGAACATGTCGAAGGTCGCCGCCTGACGAAGGGCATGATCGAGTGCGCGGAACGAATTAGCGCGGGCGATAACTCCGCCAAATCCCAGCTAGCCAGTCACGCCCGTGATTACATCGCCCTCCTGCGCGAACACATCCAAAAGGAGGACAATGTCCTCTTCCCCATCGCGGACGATGTCCTTGCGGAGGAAAGCGCGCAATTACTAAAAGACTTCAACCGCGCCGACGACGAACAGGGGATGAGGGACGGGTACTTGCGAGTAGCAGATGAACTGGCAAAGGCGGCCATGAATTCAAAATAAGGTCGGTTGCTGCGTTCTACGTGCCATAAATTCCCTGAAACAGGTCGCGTTACCGGCTTACTTTAGTACCATCTCCAAACTTTCATTTTTGGACGGAATTTGTCAGCATAACGCAAGGCTGTAGATCCTTTTGCGGGGGTATAATTTTTTTGTAAATGAACGCGTTCAATAAACTCCTTCGTAATAAAAATGTCAAACTCGCGCTTGGCGCGATTGTTGTTTTGGGTATTATTGTCATTGGCGTGGGCATGGGAGGAACAAACGCATTGACCGGCGCCGGCGGTCTTGCCGCTTCTGAACCAACGCAAACACCTTCCGTAACACCCGAAGCCCCGGTTGAGTCCGCGCCGGAAGAACCCTCACCCACTCCCACCGACACCGCCACAGCCGCTCCCACAGCCACAATCACTCCCACCCCGCCACCGGGTATTGGCTCAACTACAGTCAGCGAAATCGACGGCGCAACTCTTGTGTATGTGCCGGGAGGCGACTTTTTGATGGGATCAACAGGCACCCACCCGGATGAACAACCCCAACACATTGTCAGCCTCGATTCATTCTGGATCGATCAATTTGAAGTAACCAACACTCTGTATGCGCAATGCGTAAACGCGGGAAGTTGCGAACCTCCAGAAAATGTGGAACGATTTAATGATCCCACGCTTGCCAATTATGCAGTCGTGGACGTCTCCTGGTACAACGCGGGCGCATATTGCGCGTGGGCCGGGCGAAGATTGCCCACCGAAGCCGAATGGGAAAAGGCCGCGCGTGGAACAGATGGGAGACTCTTTCCATGGGGCAATGCCCTTCCTGCCAGCGAATTGCTGAATTTCAGAAACGAATTTGGCGCGGTGGAAGTGGGTAGTTACCCCAACGGAGTCAGCCCGTACGGCGCGCACGACATGGCCGGCAATGTTTGGGAGTGGGTAAACGACCGATACGGCGAAACGTATTATCGAACTTCGCCCTCCGTGAATCCGCAGGGACCGGAAGATGGGCAGGATCGGGTCCTGCGCGGTGGCGCATGGTATAGCGTCACCGACAATGTCCGCGTAACGTATCGCAGTTGGGTGCATCCAACAACAAGAAATTATTATTTTGGCTTTCGCTGCGCCCGCGCCGAGTTTCCATAAATAACTTTTTGCAACATAAAAAGAGCCTTCGCGTTTGCGAAGGCTCTTTTTATTTAACTGCTCTTAGGCGGTACGCAGGATTTATCTTGCCCACAAGAGGCAATAGAACATTGCCGTACGAGGCGTTACGGGAGGTTAAAAGTCCTCACGACCAACATCGCCATTTGCGCCCGGGTTACGTTGGTCTCCGGACAAAAATTGGAGTTGCCGCATCCGGTGGAAATACCCTCAGCCGCCAGTTGCTTGATCCAGGCCGCGGCCCAGTGGGTTGTGGGAACATCGTTGAAACCGGTGCTGCTCCCGACAGCAGGCGGGGTATAAGCAGAGCCGTGTTTGGAGCGCAGCAGGAATATGGCCATTTGCGCCTGCGTGGTGGTCGCTTCGGGACAATAGTTGCCGCTTCCGCATCCGCTGGTGACACCCTCTGCGGCGAATTGCTTGATCCACGCCGCAGCCCAGTAGTTCGTTGGAACGTCGTTAAAACCGGTGCTTGCTCCCACCGCCGGCGGGACATATCCTGCTCCATGAATCCCTCTCAGTAGGAAGATCGCCATCTGCGCACGAGTGACTGTTCCCCCCGGGCAATAACTCAGCGGGCTGAGGAGACAGCCGCCAGTGATGCCAGCCGTATAGAGTCGCTCTATGTAATTGAAAGCCCAATACGTGCTTGGAACATCGATAAAAATCGAGATGGTGTAATTTTGGGAGGTTTGATGCGAAACAATATTGTTATAGGTCCTGCTGGCCGGGGTGAAGTAATAACTGCCCTTGGAGGGAACGACCGTTCCACTCCAATTCGGAGAGACGGTAAACGCATATGCCCCAAGGCTGTCCGCCACAGCTGTTTTCGGAACGCCATCGGTATAGCTTAAGATGGCGCCAGCGACGCCGGCGTTCCCGCTAATGATGTATGGAGTTGAGACGCCGGGTGTGGCGGTGAAGTTTTGAATGGTTTGCGTGGCGGTCAGGTTGGTGAAACTCACGCTTGTGGGTGAGAACGTATATCCTGCTTTGGACGGGGTTATCGTGCCGGTCCATCCGGAGGGCAGGACAATGGCATATTGCCCGAGGCTGTCTGCGGTGACGATTCTGGTCACTACATCCACGTATGTTAATGTGGCGCCGGCCACACCGGCATTTCCAGCAATCAGAATACTATTGATGGGATGTGTGGAGAACGCCCACCACACTCCGCCATTGGCAAGGACATATTGCTTTGGAATAACACTTGCGTTTGTGATCGCCTTTACCTGCCAATAGTAGGTTCGGTTATAGTCCAGGTTTGTGAGGAGAACACTTGTATTGAGGTAAGTTCCAGTCCATTCAGGATCGTTCAGTTCGCATACCGCACCTTCCTTTATGCAATAACTGTATTTGTCCGGGGTGGTGGAGTAGGCATTCCATTTCAAGATCGTGTTGATCGGGCTGATGCCTGTGGAGTCTTTGGCGGGCGATACTTTGCTAAATGTGGTGGTCGCCGGCGGCGGGGCGGAACCGGAAACAGGAGACGGAACAACTCCCGTCGCGTCAGTGTGCCCGCTCTTCCATACCGTCATGCAGATTTTGGAGGGAGCGTCCGGGCAATCGAGATATTCAACAGAAAGGTAGTACCCGGATACATTATAAAAAACATAATGAACCCCATCCTTTGTCTCATAAGCATTGAAGGATTCCCAGCCCGCGCCGGCAAGCGCCGTATTGGAATAGTAATCGCGCACATCCTGCGGGGCGCGCCCGTCAAACTGCTCCGAAGCCCGATGGCCTGTTCCGGAAAGGGAAACCGTATCGCCCTCCATGTTGAGGGTGATAATCCGACTCGACGAACCGAGGTTTTCCCAAGTGAGGCCGGGGTAGAGAGGAGTTTTAGGACCATCGTTTTGCAGGCCTTCGGCGGGCGCAAAACCGGCGCTTTGCCAGGCGCCGGTTGTCAGGGTGACAAGCGCAAGCATGGAGGCAAGAAATATTTTTCTGAATACTGCGTACATCGTTATCTCCTTATCTATTGTTGAGGTGTTGACTGCTTGTACATTGGTTGGTTTCGCGTAATTCTAAAGTCGACATCCCCAAATATTGTACACTATCTTCCGTTTTGCGTTGGCCGATTTTCCTTCAAAATTACGCTTCACCCTGCCAGTTAACAGAATTTTTGAAGAAATTGTTCCCCCACACAGGGCGTTTTTCATATAATACCCTCGGTTGAAAATTGCGCTTTCCGCCTTCTAAAAAAGCGCAATTTTCAACCGTGCGGGTATATTTTGCGGGCGCGAGGCAAAAAACCAAGAGACCTTCGCGCAAGGCGAAAGCCTCTTGGTTTGCATGTTGTTGCGCGCAGGGAAATCGTCAGGGAAGGCTGAATGTACGTACAAGAAAAACAGCCATCTCGGCGCGGGTGACGGAATTGCCGGGGCAGTAGTTTCCGCCGCCGCACCCGGCAGTGACTCCCTCGAGTGCCAGTTGCTCGATCCAATCCGCGGCAAAGGAACCGGAAGGAACATCGCCAAATACCGCGCCGGTTGCGGCGGGAGGCGCGTACGCGCTTCCATGTTCGCCGCGCAGGAGGAAGATCGCCATCTGCGCGCGGGTGACGGTCGCTTCCGGGCAATAGTTTCCGCCACCGCATCCGGCTGTAATTCCTTCCGCAGCCAGTTGCTCGACCCAGGCCGCCGCCCAATAATCGGCGGGGACATCGGTAAAAATAGTTCCATTGGCGGGGGGAGGCGTATATGTGCTTCCATGCATGCCGCGCAAAATGAAGACCGCCATTTGAGCGCGGGTAACGGACGATTCCGGGCAATACATCAGCGGAGATGAATTACATCCGCCGGTGATGCCGGCGTTATACAACCGCTCGATGAAATCCGCCGCCCAATGCGTGGATGGGACATCGGAAAAGAGTCCTGTGCCTGCGGCTTTCCAGTGTTCGAGCAGATCCAGCAACGCCTGAGGCTGGTTTTGTGGCGGGGTGTTTCCGGCCTGGTCCTTGTCATTGACGCCATGACATGACGTGCATACGCGGATTTCGCCGGGTTGAAATGTGACCCAGACTCGCTCGCGGACGACGCCCACGCCATTTGGGTCGACCAGTTGCCAGGTCATGGCGCGACGCGCGGGGACGAACGCGGCCATGGACCCATCCAATCCCAATATCACGCTGGATGGGGGACCATTGGGATTCGGAGGTTGAATCGCCACCGCAGCCGGGTCATGCATGTGTTGGGCCAGCACACGCCGCCCTTCGCGGGGCGATTGGATTCCTCCAAGGCTGCGCAGTTGATCGGCTTGGAATAACTGCAAAAATTTCACATCGTAAATTTTGCCGGGTTGATCAATGGTTTGCACACCGCCGGGAATGCGTAAGTTCAGCGGCTGATTAATATCCATGTCATCGCGCGTGGTAACGTTGTGGCTGACGATCAAAGCCAGGTTGTTTGCGCGCAAATACGCCTGAAACTCTGTCACATCCACGCCGGCTTGTGTAAAGACCTGCTGCTCGGGCGCACCGAGGGTGGGCGCGCGTTTTGCGGGGCGGGTTCGGGCACGGACTTCCACAGGCTGCAATTCCCACAGCGGGCCTGTGTAGGTGATCATCCTGTCCGGGTCCCAATAACTGATGGTTTTAACAATCCCGGAGGTCAGAGGCTGGTTTGCAGCGTAAAACCCATTAGGTAAAATAGATAACGTCTTGAGACGGAAAGCATAAATGGACGGCCCGGACGAAGCCTCTTCGCCTGTCTGGCTGGTGTGCGCGGCGATGATTTTTCCATCGGCAAGCGGGAGCGGATCGCGATAATGCCCGGAATGATTTACCGAAGCAGTGGTGCCGCGCGTATCGCGATGGGTAACGTACTTGACCGCAATATGATCAGCGTCCAGCGTGGGCGGGGCCGTCATGTTGATAATCTGCCCCGAGGCATGTGTTCGAAATTC
>JACPVD010000119.1 GCA_016191895.1 Chloroflexota bacterium
GGTGATGATATGGGCGCGATGACTCCGACGATTTTAGATGCGGACACGATGCCGCCGCGTGAACTGAATCAAAATTTGCGCGAACTGCTGGCCGATGGCGAGCACGCCATCGTCGAGAATCCGCGTTCGCGCCACAACTTGGGAGTGGCCTTGCCGGGGCCGGGGCACGTCACCTTCAAAGGCAGTGTCGGCTACTACTGCGGCGGGTTGAGCAATGGCGGCTCGGTGGAGATCACCGGCAACGCCGAACCGTCATGCTCAAGATAGGCCGCATCGCCGATGACAAAAGTATCAGGAAACAGGGGCAGTTGCAGGGTCGGAGTGACGCGCACCCTTCCTCCGCTGGCTTTTGCCACGTCGAGTGAATCCACGATTTCGGCGGCTTTGATCCCCGCCGTCCAGATCAAGGTTTGGGTTTCGATGATGTTTCCGTCGTTGAGGGTCACGCGCTGGCCGTTGTAGTCCAGCAATTTGGTGTGGAGCCGCACGTCCACGTTTTTCTTTTGCAAAAGATTGAGCGCGGATTTTCGAAGATCATCGGGGTATGACGCGATAAGGTGCGGGCTGGCTTCGAGCAAAATCACGGACGCGTTATCAAAATTTAATCGCGGATAATCCTTTGCCATCACATGCCCGATCAACTCGGCGAGCATGCCTGCGGTTTCCACGCCCGTCGCCCCGCCGCCCACGACGACAAATGTAAGCATGGTTTTGCGTTTTTCGGGGTCGGCTTCGCGGCTGGCGTTCTCGAACATTCGCAATAGATGGTTGCGCGTGTTAACCGCCGTTTCAATATCTTTGAGTTGCAGGCCGTGTTTTTCAATGGCTTCGAAGCCGAAGAAATTTGTGCGCCCGCCAACAGCAATGACGAGATAGTCATATGCGATGACAGAGCCATCCAGTTTCACAAACTTTTTCTCGAAGTTGATCGTGGTCACTTCGCCCATTTGGAACGTGAGGTTTTTCTGCTTGCGGAAGATCGTGCGCACAGGCTGCGCGATCTGCGATGGGAGCAGGCCCGCCGCCGCAACCTGGTACAACAACGGCTGGAAGAGATGATGGTTGTTTCTGTCGATGAGCGTAATGCGCGCGCGCGCCTTTGCAAGCCCGTGGGCAACTTCGAGCCCGGCGAATCCCGCGCCGATGATGACGATGTGGGGAGTGGGTTTTGCGTTCATCCAAAAGATTCATACCCTTTCGGGTGCGACTTGTGCCACTCCCAGGCGCTCGAAAGAATGTCCTGCATGTTGGTGTGAATGGGTTTCCAGCCGAGTTCGTTCATGATTCTTTTCGGCGAAGCGACCAGACGCGCCGGGTCGCCGGGCCTGCGCGGAGATTCAACGGCGGGTATGGCGTGACCTGTCACCTGTCTCGCCGTTTCGATCACTTCGCGGACGGAGAATCCGTTTCCGCTTCCCACGTTGTAGATCATCCTGTCTTTTGACTCAAGCGCGTCCAAAGCAAGGATATGCGCGGAGACCAGGTCGCCGATGTGAATGTAATCGCGAATGCATGTGCCATCGGGCGTGGGGTAGTCTGTCCCGTTGATGTTGATGGATTGCATTTGTCCCAATGCGATTTGTAACACGCGCGGAATGAGATGCGATTCGGGCTGGTGCGCTTCGCCGCGGCCGGGCAGCGCTCCGCAGGCGTTGAAGTATCGCAGCGCGGCGAAATGCAGGCTGTGAATCTGGCGATACCATTCGAGTGCCTGTTCGGTCATCAACTTGGTGTGGCCGTAGACGTTGGTCGGCCCAAGCGGCGATTCTTCGGTGAGAGGTTCTTCGCTGGATTGGTAGACAGCGGCCGTGGACGACAATACAAATTTTTTCACGCCGGCTTGCATGGCGGTTTCCATTAATTGCAGGGAGTTGGCGAAGTTATTGCGGAAAAACTTACCGGGATCCTTCATGCTTTCCCCGGCTTCGATGAACGCGGCAAAGTGCATCACGGCGTCGAATTTTCTGGATGTAAGGGTCTCCACCAGCGAGTGACTATCGTTCAAGTCTGCCTGGATGAACTTCGCGCCTTTGGGCACCGCGGCCTCGTGCCCGGTGACCAGCGAATCGTACACGGTGACGGAGTGTCCGATTTGAATCAATGCATCTGCGGTGGCGGAGCCGATATATCCTGCGCCGCCTGTAACGAAAATGTTCATGTATGCTCCTGGAAAAATTAATAATTCGCCGTACGCAGTCCCCATACGGGGATGATGCACATCGCATCCTCTGCGTAACATCAGTTAATAAGGAAATTCAGTAAATCACAGATCGGGCGGATTGCAGACTTCAGTCTGCAATTTCTCCTGCAAAAGCGGACTAAAGTCCGCTCTCCTGCATAAATCTGTGATTTACTGAAATTCAGTAAATCACAGGTTTGTCATAGAGCGTGTCTAAAATTCTAGCACTTGCTGGCCTGGATTACCAACGCCAAGGCAAAACTTGAGAAAACTGCCAGATTTGACACTCACACCAGACCCAAAAA
>JACPVD010000120.1 GCA_016191895.1 Chloroflexota bacterium
GCTTCCCGAAGGCGTGGAGATGGTGATGCCCGGAGACAACGTGAACCTGACGGTGCAATTGATCGTGCCGGTGGCGTTGGAGCAGGGTTCGAAGTTCGCCATTCGCGAAGGCGGTCTCACCGTCGGCGCGGGTGTCGTTACCAAAATCCTCGAATAGGTGAGATGATGATGGCTAAACAGAAAATCCGCATCCGCCTTAAGGCGTACGATCACCGCGTTCTCGATCAATCTGCGAAGCGAATTGTCGAAACCGCCGAGCGCACCGGCGCCCAGGTTGTGGGCCCCGTGCCCTTGCCAAGCAAGATAGAACGCTTTACAATACGCCGCTCTGCATTTATCGACAAGGACTCGCACGAGCACTTCGAGATACGCACGCACAACCGCCTGATCGATGTATTGGATCCTGATTCAAAAACCATCGACATGCTGATGCGCTTGAACCTGCCTGCGGGCGTGGATATCGAAATTAAAATCTAGATCGCTTATTAATGCGTGGTTAGTAATTGGTAATTACCAATTACCAATTACCATATAAGAGACAGCGCAAGAGTTGGTTTGCGCGCGAACAAAAGATTCGCCTCGCAAACCACCTGACTGCGTTGCACGGAGATGATGCGGCCGTTGCCCCGGCTGGCAGTCTCGTCAATATCTTCTGAAGGAGAAAACCGAGTATGTTGAAAGGGCTGATTGGAAAGAAGATTGGCATGACCCAGATCTTCGATGAACAAGGTGTCGCCTGGACTGTGACACTCATCGAAGCTGGGCCATGTTACGTTACCCAGGTTCGTATGCCGGAGAAAGAGGGATATTCTGCCGTGCAACTGGGCTTTGGCGAAGCAAACCCCAAGCGTCTGACAGGCGGCCAGATGGGACACTTGAAAGCCAATGAGATTTCCCCTGTCCGCTACTTGCGCGAATTTCGCGCCAAGGATCACGGATTAAAAGTTGGCGACAAACTGACTGTTGTCGACGCTTTTGCCGTTGGCGAGCGTGTGGATGTGATTGGCATCAGCAAAGGCAAGGGCTTTGCCGGTGTTGTAAAGCGCTATCACTTCCATGGCATGAACGCCACACACGGCACGTCTGACCGCAATCGCGCACCGGGTTCCAGTGGGTCGGGCACTACACCGGGTCGTGTCTATAAAGGACACCGAAACTCGGGTCATATGGGTGTGGATCGCGTCACTGCTCAGAACATCAAGATCGTCATGGTGGATGCGGAACGGAATCTACTCGCCATTAATGGCGCAGTTCCCGGTGGCAAGGGTAGTCTCGTCATGATCAAGGAGTCGCGCAAGCAGTAAGCGCGCAGGAAACGGGAGCCAATAACCATGAAAGTAGATGTTCTTGATTTAAAAGGCCAGAAGGTTCGCGAAGTGGAATTGCCCGCGAATGTCTTTGAGGCCCCGGTAAATGTGGATTTGATGCATCAGGCATATACCCGCCAGATGGCAAATGCGCGCCTCGGTACGCATGAGACGAAAGTTCGCTCTGAGGTTCGCGGTGGCGGACGAAAGCCGTGGAAACAAAAAGGAACCGGCCGCGCCCGACAGGGTTCGACCAATGCGGCGCAATGGGTGGGTGGTGGACGAATTCATACACCCCACCCGCGTAGCTACGAACAACGCATGCCAAAGAAAATGCGGCAGGCCGCACTTCGTTCCGTGTTGTCGGCCAAGGCCGCCGAAGCGGGGATCGTCGTTGTAGACAACCTCGATATCGACGAGCCCAAGACTCGCGTCATGGCGGAGGTGTTGGGTCATTTGGTCGGCGACTCCACCGCGCTGGTGCTGATGCCCGCCAAAGATCAAAACTACGACAACGTCATGCGCTCCGCCGATAATATCGAAAGCGCCAAGGTGTTGCTTGCCAGTTACCTGAACGTGCGCGACGCGCTTAGTTTCGATAAAGTCGTCCTGCCTGTGAAAACAATCGATGCGCTCGTGGCGCACCTCGGATAGGAGAATGAGATGACCACGATCTACGATGTCATTGTCCGCCCGCTGGTGACCGAAAAATCCAATTACCAGTCCGGCAAATTAGCCCAATACGTTTTTGTCGTTTCGGGCGACGCGACCCGCAGCATGGTGAAGGATGCGGTGGAAACCCTGTTCGAAGTCACTGTGGCTCGCGTAAATATCATGAATGTGCCCGCCAAACGCGGACGACGCAATCGCGCCCGCCGTTTGTTGGTGCGCAAACCCTCGTTTAAGAAAGCCATCATCACTCTTGCCGAGGGAAGCAAATCCTTTGAAATCTTTGAAGGGGTGCAGTAATGGCCGTTAAAAAATACAAACCCGTAACCCCCGGCATGCGCGATATGACCGGGCACTCCTTCGAGGAGATCACAAAAAAGACCCCTGAACGATCGCTTTTAGTGATTCGCCCCGGCCGAGGCGGACGCAACGCTCAAGGCCGTGTCACCGTTCGGCATCGCGGAGGCGGCGCGCGCCGTTATGTCCGTCTTGTCGATTTCAAACGTGAGAAGCACGGCATTCCCGCCAAAGTTGCGGCAGTGGAATACGATCCGAATCGCACCGCCCGCCTCGCCCTCCTCTTTTATGCAGACGGCGAAAAGCGATATATCATTTCGCCGCTCGATTTGAAAGTTGGCGATACCGTGATGTCTGGCCCCAGCGCAGAAATTCGCCCCGGCAATGCTCTCCCGATCAGCAACATCCCGGTCGGCACACAGATTCACAACATCGAAGTAAAAGAAGGCAAAGGCGCGCAGTTGGTTCGTTCTGCCGGCGGCGCGGCGCAATTGCTCGCCAAGGAAGGCGACTTTGCCCAGATCCGTATGCCATCCGGCGAAGTCCGCCTGATTCGCCAGGTTTGCTACGCAACCATCGGCCAGATCGGCAATCTTGATCACAGCAACGTCAAACTTGGCAAAGCCGGACGCAAGCGCCACATGGGTATCCGCCCGACAGTTCGAGGAACCGCAATGAGTCCCCGCGACCATCCACATGGCGGTGGTGAAGGCCGTCAGCCGGTTGGCCTGCCCGGCCCAAAGAGTCCGTGGGGCAAACCCACTCTCGGCAAGAAGACCCGCCGCAACAAGAAGACCGACCAGTTCATCGTGCGCCGTCGCAAGTAAGCGCATGAATTAGACGAGGTACGTAACATATGTCACGATCATTGAAAAAAGGCCCCTTCATTGAGCCGAAACTGCTCAAACGTATCGAGGCCATGAACCAGAAAAATGAAAAAAAGGTCCTCCGCACGTGGAGCCGCGCCTCTGTGATTTTCCCGCAGATGGTCGGACACACGATCGCGGTCCACGATGGACGCCGCCATGTACCGATCTACATTACCGAAAACATGGTCGGTCACCGACTGGGCGAGTTCGCCCCGACGCGCACCTTCCGCGGCCACCAGACCAGCGAGAAAGCCGCTGCGGCCTAAGGAGAGCATGATATGAGCGATATTCACGCAAAACTCAGCCATCTTTCCCTCTCCGCGCAGAAAGTCCGCATTGTGATCGACATGGTGCGGGGTAAAAGCGCGAACGAAGCCTTGGAGATTCTTCGCTTCGTCAACAAGAGCGCGGCATTACCGGTGAGCAAACTGGTGGCCTCCGCAGTGGCAAACGCCGAGGAAAACTTCGCTGTCAGCCGCGACGATTTGTACGTTGCCGAGATCACCGCCGATGAGGCGCCCACCCGCAAATGGAGGCGCTTTGGAGCCCGGGGCCGTTTCAAGCCGATATTGCGCCGCAGTTCGCATGTGACTGTTGTATTACGAGAGCGCGGAGCGTAAGGAGAATTTATGGGTCGAAAAGTACATCCTATTGGTTTTCGTCTGGGAATTAACCAGCCCTGGGGCGGCCGTTGGTTCGCCGAAGGAAACGCCTATCGTCAGCAACTGCATCAGGATTTTGCCATTCGCAATTTGTTGATTGGCGGTTTCTCGAAAGGCGGCGCCGCCGCCGATGAGAAGGTGCGCGAACTTCGCAAACAAATGCCTGATGCCGTACGCGATGGCAAGGCTGGCATCTCCCGCGTGGACGTGGAACGCACTCCCGGCAAAGTGCGGGTTTCCCTGCACACCGCCAAGCCCGGCATTTTGATCGGCCGCAAAGGCGAAGGCGTGAAGAAGATCCGCAACGCACTCGAAGCCCTGGTCGGCAAGAAGGTCGATCTGGATATCAAAGAGATTTCCTCGCCCGATACCGACGCAATGCTGGTGGCTCACAATATCGCCGATCAACTTCAACGCCGTATTGCGTACCGCCGCGCCATGAAACGCGCCATTCAACAAGCCATCAAACAAGGCGCCGAGGGAATCAAGATTCTTGTCGGCGGGCGTTTGGGCGGCGCGGAAATGTCTCGCGACGTATGGTTGCGCGAAGGCCGCGTGCCTCTACAGACCTTGCGCGCCAATCTCGACTTTGCCACCACCGAGGCCTCAACCACCTATGGTCAGATCGGCGTCAAAGTATGGATCTATAAAGGCGAGGCCAAGCCCGAAGCCGAAGAAAAAGTCGAATCGACGGAAGGCGTGTATGTGAGCGAATAGAGATTGGAGACTGGAGATTAGTCGCGGATTACCTGCCGCTCGCTATTCTCTACTATCTACTCTCTACTCTCTATGGAGTTGAACTATGTTGATGCCAAAACGTGTAAAGTGGCGCAAGCAGATGCGCGGTCGCATGACAGGAAAGGCCATCCGCGGTGCGGAAGTTTCCTTCGGCGAATACGGTCTGCAAGCGCTGGAACCGGGCTGGATTACAGCCCGTCAAATTGAAGCGGCCCGCCGCTCGATCGTCCGCGGAATGAAGCGCCGCGGCAAGGTCTGGATCCGAATTTTTCCGTACAAGCCGTACACTCACAAACCACCGGAGACCCGCATGGGTTCCGGCAAGGGAAACGTGGAGTACTACGTCGCGCCGGTCAAGCCGGGGCGGGTCATGTTCGAAGTGGGCGGCCTGCCCTCCGACATTGCCGTGGATGCGTTGAAGAGCGCGCAGTATAAATTCTCCATCAAGACCAAAGTTGTGGCCCGTCACGCAGGAGAAGAGTAAACCATGAAGGCCATGAAGAAAACAGAAATCCGCAAATTGGTGGCGGAGGAAATTCGCACAAAGCTGGCGGATTCGCGCGATGAGTTGATGAAACTGCGCTTTCAACAGGTGAACGGCCAATTGACCGACACCAGCAGTCTGCGCGTCCTGCGCCGCAACATCGCCCGCATGGAGACGATCCTGCGCGAAACACAGGCCCAGCAAACCGCGGTGGAAGGTGCATAATGAATAATCGTCGTCGTATGGTTGGTGTGGTCACCAGCAACAAAATGACCAAGACGGTCGTTGTGGAAATCACCCGCAAATATCGTCACCCGCTTTACAAAAAAGTGGTGTACTCCAGCGCGCGCGTAAAAGCGCATGATGAGATCGGCTGTCAGATCGGAGACGAGGTTCAGATCGTCGAGACCCGCCCCTTGTCCCGCGATAAACGCTGGGCAGTTGAATCCATCGTCAAGCGCGAGACGCGCACTGCCGATCAGGGCGTGGGAGAATAAGCCATGATCCAACAGGAGTCTCGATTAAAGGTCGCCGATAATACCGGCGCGCGCGAAATCCTTGTCATCCAGGTGCTGGGCGGCTCGAGGCGCAAGTACGGCGCAATTGGCGATATTGTGGTTGCGACGGTGAAGGCCGCCGCGCCGCAAGGTTCTGTGAAAAAAAGCGAAGTGGTAAAGGCTGTGATCGTGCGCTGTAAAAAGGAATGGCGCCGCGAAGACGGTTCGTTCATCCGCTTCGACGACAACGCCGCGGTCATTCTCGATGCCGACGGTGAAAATCCGAGGGGTACGCGTATCTTTGGGCCGGTGGCGCGCGAACTGCGCGATAAGGGCTACATGAAGATCGTGTCGCTGGCCCCGGAAGTGGTGTAGGAGCGAAGTATGAAGGTAAAAATTCGTAAAGGCGATACTGTTGAAGTGATCAGCGGGCGCCTTGAAGACAAAGGCAAGCGCGGCGAGGTGATTAACGTCAATCTTGACGACCGCCGTGTGGTTGTGCAGGGTGTCAACATCCGCACCAAACATCAAAAGCAGACGCAGACAAGGGCTGGCCGCAACATGGCCCCGGGCCGAATCCAGTTCGAAGGGCCGATCGACATCTCGAATGTGATGCTTGTCTGTCCCAAGTGCAGCGAGCCGACCCGTGTCGCCGTCCAGCGCGACGACGAAGGCGCCCACCGCGTTTGCAAAAACTGTGAAGCCATGATCGACTAGGCCGTGGAGCAGATGAAGATGAATAGAATGCAGGAACTCTATAAAAACGAAGTGGCACCGGCCCTGTTCAAATCGTTCTCTTTCAAGAACGTGATGCAGGTGCCGCGCATCGAAAAGGTCGTGTTGAACATCGGCCTGGGCGAGGCGATGGATAATCCCAAAGCCCTCGAAGCGGCCACCGCGGATTTGATGACGATCGCCGGGCAGAAGCCGGTGCAAACGAAGGCGCGCAAAAGTATTGCGAACTTCAAATTGCGCGAAGGCGGGTTGATCGGAGCGAAAGTCACCTTGCGCGGCCCGCGCATGTGGGCGTTTATTGACCGCCTTCTCAATATCGCATTGCCGCGCGTGCGCGACTTCCGCGGCGTTTCGGCCAATGCGTTTGACGGCCGCGGAAATTACACGCTGGGTCTCAAGGATCAACTGGTCTTCCCTGAGATCGAGTATGACAAAATCGACAAACTGCGCGGCATGGAAGTCACCATTGTGACGTCTGCCAAAAATGACGACCAGGCTCGCGCGTTACTGCAATTGCTCGGAATGCCGTTCAGTAGCAAGAAGGAAGCTTAACCTATGGCAAAGAAATGTATGCAATATCGTGAATTGCGCCGCAGGCACACTGTGCAAGTGCGGAATCGTTGTCAGCGTTGCGGACGCCCGCGCGGATTTATCCGCCGATTCGGGTTATGCCGTATCTGCTTCCGCGAACTGGCCCTGACGGGCAAAATCCCCGGCGTCGTCAAGGCGTCCTGGTAGCCCAGGTGGAGGTAGATCATGTCATTTACTGATCCGATCGCTGATATGTTGACCCGCATTCGCAACGCCGTGCTCGCAGGCCATGCGCAGGTTGCAATGCCCAACTCAAAGATTAAAGTAGAGATCGCCCGAATTCTCAAGGATGAAGGCTTTCTCGAAAGTTTCGAAGTGGTGGACGGCGAGCGCGAGGTTCAAAAGGTCTTGCGCATAAAACTGAAATACGTTGGCGAACGCCGCCAGCGCAAGGCAGTGCTCTCCGGCCTGGAACGCGTAAGCAAGCCCGGCCGCCGCATTTACACCAAGAAGACCGACATCCCCTGGGTGCTTTCGGGAATTGGCGTTGCCATTCTCTCGACCCCCAAGGGCGTCATGACCGGCGCGCGCGCCCGACAGCTGGGTGTCGGCGGTGAAATCATAGCCAAGGTCTGGTAGGAGTTTACGATGTCTAGAATTGGCCGTTTGGCAGTAGATATTCCCAGTGGCGTGCAGATAAACGTGGACGGACTCGACGTCCGCGTAAAAGGCCCGAAGGGCGAAATGAAACGATCGTTTTCCCACTTGATCGGAATCAAGATGGAAAACAATCAGTTGAACATCACCCGCAATTCGGAAGACCCGGCAGAACGCGCCCTGCATGGCACGACCCGTGCTGTGATTGCAAATATGATTCACGGCGTAAGCAAGGGATTTGAAGTTGTCCTCGAAGTGGAAGGCGTGGGGTACCGTGCCGAAATGGATGGGAAGAGCCTTGCCCTGTATGTCGGTTATTCGCACCCGGTCAAGATGGAACCCCCGGCCGGCGTGTCATTTGAAACAGACGCGAAAACCCGCCAGATCAAAGTGTTGGGTTTCGATAAGGAACTTGTCGGCCAGGTTGCCGCAAACGTCCGCAGTGTTCGCCCGCCGGAGCCGTATCATGGCAAAGGCTTGCGCTATAGCGGCGAGCGTGTTCGCCGCAAAGCCGGCAAGGCTGGAAAAGGAGCCAAGTAATCCATGGCTGGTAAAAATCGTTCTCTCGCTCGCGAGCGCCGTCATACGCGTGTTCGCAAACATGTGTTTGGCGGACCGCAGCGTCCGCGCCTGAATGTCTTCAAAAGCCTCTCCGGAATCTACGCCCAGATCATCGATGATATGGATGGGAACACCCTCGTCTCCGCGTCCACTGTCGACAAGGAATTGCGCGAAAAGACGAAGGGTATGAAGAAGACCGAACAGGCAAAAACCATCGGCAAGGCTGTGGCGGAGCGCGCCAAGTCCAAGGGCATTTCGTCCGTTGTATTCGACCGCGGCGGCTTCCGTTATACCGGGCGCGTCAAGGCCCTGGCCGACGGCGCCCGCGAAGGCGGCCTGGAATTCTAAAGTTGCGGTAACGTACTTCGTTACTGCGTACCTGGAGAAAGATATGGCAGAAAAGCAATACACTGACAAGCAACAATTCGAAACGCAGGATGCTTTTGAAGAGCGCGTAATCGAAATCGCCCGCGTGGCGAAAGTCGTCAAAGGCGGGCGCCGCTTTCAGTTCCGTGTGACCGTCGTTGTCGGCGACAAAAAAGGAACTGTCGGCATGGGAATCGGCAAGGCCAACGCCGTCCCGGATGCGATGCGCAAGGCGTCTGAACGCGCCCGCAAGGACCTGCGCGTGGTGAATTTGTCGAGCACGACCATCCCGCATGAGTCGTTGGGCAAGGTTGCCGGGGCGAGAGTCTTCCTCAAGCCCGCTTCTGCAGGAACCGGCGTAATCGCCGCCGGCGGCGTGCGCGCTGTGTTGGAATTGGCCGGCATCCGCGACATCCTTACCAAGTCGATGGGTAGTGCCAACGTCCTGAACGTGGTGATGGCAACCTTCGGCGCGCTGGATGGGCTTCGCTCCCCGGCGATTGAAGCGGCCCGCCGCGGCAAACGCGCTGAGGACCTGATGCCCTTCTGGGAACGGAGGAAGCAACATGCCTAATAAGGAAACCTCCGGCAAGACCCTGCGCGTGACATGGGTTAAGAGTGACATTGGCTTTCCGAAAGATCAGAAAGCCACCATCAAGGCGCTTGGTTTGCGCCGTTTGAATCAAACCGTTGAGCACAAGGATACGCCCGCCCTGCGCGGCATGCTGAACAAGGTCATCCATTTGCTCAAGATCGAAGAGTAGGTTGAAAATGAAACTTCACGATCTCGTACCCAATCCCGGGTCAAAAAAGAATCGCAAACGCGTGGGGCGCGGAATCTCGGCGGGGCAGGGCAAGACCGCCGGCCGCGGCACCAAGGGCGCGGGCGCGCGTTCCGGCGAAGGCGGTCACGCCTATCGTCAGGGCGGCAACCTGCCGTTCTTTCGCCGTCTCCCGTTCATCCGCGGCGAAGGATTCACCCCGCCGAATCAGGTCTTCTACAATGAAGTCAACCTCGATCAACTTTCACAGGCCTTTAAAGCCGACGCGGATGTGAACCCCGAAACGCTCAAGCAGGCGCATCTTTTGCGCGATGAACGGAATCCGGTCGTTGTGCTTGGCCGCGGCGAAATGACCGTTGCCCTCAAAGTGCGCGCGCATCGCGTGAGTGCCGGCGCAAAAGCCAAGATCGAAAAAGCCGGCGGTTCCGTAGAGTTGATCGCCTAACCCTCATAAAAGGATACTTTGCATGAAAAGCGCTTTTTCAGCCTGGCATTACCTTTGGAGATCCGAAGACATTCGGCGCAAGTTGATCGTCACGTTCGTGATTTTGGCGATCTACCGTCTTGCGGCGAACATCCCCGCGCCCGGCGTTAATTTCGAGGTGCTGGCCGCATTCCGCGCTTCGGCGGCGGGTGGCGGAAATTTCCTCGGATTCCTCGACCTGCTTTCCGGAGGCACAGTCTCCAATTTTTCATTGCTTTCGATGGGCGTCTATCCGTACATCACGGCGCAGATCATCCTTCAATTGTTAATTCCCATTATCCCCGCCCTGCAACGTAGAATGGAGGAGGATCCTCGGGAAGCGCGCAAGTGGCAGGAAAAGTGGACGTATTATCTGGCTGTGCCCATGGCGGCTCTTTCCGCAATCGGGCAGATCAACATCTTTAACCAATTATCCATCAGTTCGACGGTTGGGCAGGCCATTCTTCCCTTTGGTTTGTGGAAACCCGACCTTGCGCTATCCTCGTGGACGGTTTTGCTTGCCATGACCGGCGGCACGATGTTTGCCATTTGGCTGGGCGAATTGATCTCAGAATATGGCATTCGCGGGCAGGGACTTTCGCTCGTGATCTTTGCCGGTATCGTTTCGCAGATGCCTGCAAACCTGGGCGCACTGCTCGCCGATGAAGATACGCGCGTATTCATGCTAATCTTCACTCTTGTAATCATCATCCTGACGGTGTTTGCCATCGTCTATGTGCAACAGGGACGCCGCAATGTGCCGGTGATGTATCCCGGCCGCCGCATGGGCAATCGCATGTCGATGCCGGTGAAAGGCACCCTGCCGCTCATGGTGAATTTGTCCGGCATGATTCCGCTGATCTTCGCAAGCGCCATTTTGCAATTTCCCGCCATCCTTGCCAGTTATTTCACCAGCAGTGATAACGCCAATGTCGCCAAGTTCTTTGTCAGCGTGCAGAATTTCTTCGGCACCACCGGCACCAATAACTGGGGCTACTGGCTGACCTACTTTCTAATGGTCGTGATTTTCACCTTCTTTTACACATCGGTGTTATTCGACCAGCAAAATTATGGCGAGAACTTGAAGAAAGTCGGCGCAACCGTTCCCGGCGTACATTCCGGCGCGCCCACCCAAAAATACTTGAGCACGGTACAGCGGCGCATCACACTCGTTGGCGCAATTTTCCTCGGCCTTGTCGCCATCATGCCCTTTCTTCTCGGCTTGTTGTTGAACGTATTTGGGTTGAGCGCGGCCAGTTCGCAAGCCGGTTTATTTCTCGTCTCGTCATCGGGTTTGCTGATCGTGGTCGGTGTTGTGCGCGATACCTTCCAGAATATCGACGCAGAACTTAAATTGCACGGTTACAAAGATTCACTGCTCGTCCGATAGGAGATTCAAATGGCGACCTTTATCGTCTTGCTTGGCCCTCCCGGAGTAGGTAAAGGAACGCAAGCCAAAGTATTGGCTGACATGACCAAATTCGCGCACGTCTCATCTGGAGACATCTTCCGCGAGAACCTTAAGAACCAGACGGAACTCGGCAAAGTTGCCAAATCCTACATGGATAAAGGCGAACTGGTGCCGGACGATGTGACCATCCGCATGATTCGAGATCGCATCTCCCACCCCGACTGCGGGTCCGGCGTCATTTTAGACGGGTTTCCCCGCACCCCGGCCCAGGCCGATGCGCTCGAGAAAATGCTCTCTGAGTTCAACGGGCACGTGGACGCCGTCCCATATATCACCGCCACCGAGGATATTCTCATTGAACGCATCGGCGGGCGCTGGTCTTGCAGGGCGCAGGGCCACATCTACCATCAAAAGTTCAGCCCCCCGAAACAGGCGGGCGTTTGCGATGTAGATGGCTCCGAGTTGTTCCAGCGCGATGATGATAAAGTGGAAACCGTCGCAAAACGAATCCACGTCTATCTTGAGCAGACCATACCCCTCGTGGATTACTACCGGGGCAAAGGCAAATTGTTCGAGATCGACGGAACGCAGGCCGTGGAGCAGGTGACCGAAAAACTGCTCGCCGCCTTGAAAAGATGATTTGTCCTCGTCTTGAGCGTAGTCGAAGGACGTTGCTCAGATGAGCAAATAAAATTTGTGTTATCCCGGGGCATGCAATACTGCGCCCCGTTCAAAGGTCAATAATGAGTTGGGAA
>JACPVD010000135.1 GCA_016191895.1 Chloroflexota bacterium
GCGTCAACTCCTGGACCTCGTGCGGGCCCAGCGGTTCCACCGGCCTTGCCTCCGCTGACGGCATTTCCCTTGCGGCGGCCATCACCTTTTGCAACGGATCGGCGATCCACCTTGCAAAGAGGAATGCGACTACAAGAGATAATAACAGCGCGATCATCCCGCTTTGGATGATGAGCGGCAGGAACTCGTCGTTGAACACATTGACAATCGAAAAGCGCGGACGCGGCGACGCAACGACAAGATACATTTTATCGGGAAGTTTCTCGATGGAATAAATCCACGCTGCACCGTTGTCATCACGGATGATGGGCGTGTTGCGAGACGCCGTCTTCTTTTCGGGGAATGCCAGCGGAATTTCCTTGTCCGAGTAGGTATCGAATACAAGTTGCTTGTCGGCGGAAAACAATAGCACGCGCACGTTGAATGTCCGCGAGGCGCGCTGGGCAATGGCGGAAAACGGCTGTCCCTGCGAGTCGCTTTCGCGTTCCATGATGATGCCCTGTACGGCATTCAGGCGTTCGGTCGTCTGCCGGTATGCAAGCGGACTGCGGAGAAGGTTGAAAAAGAGAATCGTTCCCACGATGCCCAAAGCTGTAACGATCAGCAGGGCATAACTTAACCACAGGCGGGAACGAAGGGAGGAGAACATGGGAATCTTGTTGCGTTTTTACAAATCACGTTTTACGAATTACGCTTCATGCCTCATAATTCGTGATGCGTAATTGGGTGTCATACGACCAACTTATACCCCACCCCGGTGACCGTTTCTATTTTCACTGTGCCGCCTTCGAGTTTCTTTCGCAGGTGGGCAATATGTACATCCACTGTGCGGGTCTGGCCGTAGAAGTCGAATCCCCAGGCGAGTTGGAGCAATTGTTCGCGGCTGAACACGCGGCCGGGTTGCTCGGCCAAAGTGAGAAGCAGGTCAAATTCCTGGGTGCGCAGGTCGAGGGTCCGCGAAGCGACGCGCGCCTCCCGCGAAACGGGATCGATCATCAAATCGCCGCGATGAATCGGCTTGCCGTCCGCATGCTTCGTCGAATCGCTCCTGCGTAAAATGGCTTTGACTCGCGCAATCAACTCGCGCGGATTGAACGGCTTGGTCAGGTAATCGTCGGCGCCGAGTTCGAGGCCGATGATTTTATCCACGTCTTCGTCACGCGCGGTGAGCATGATGATGGGAGTCTGGTCGCCGCTACCGCGCAATTTGCGGCAGACCTCAAAGCCATCGAGTTTGGGAAGCATCACATCCAGCACGATCAACGCGGGACGTTGTTTCGCAACCGCATCCAGCGCCGACTCGCCATCGCCGACATCCTGCACGCGAAAACCATCGCGCTCGAGATACATACGCGAGAGTCGAATGATGGACGGTTCATCGTCCACGAGGAGGATGAGTTCGGAGGTCATGGTTGGAAATAGACCCGAAAGGTTTTAAAAACCTTTGGGTCTGATCTAATTATCCAAGTAACGCAACCACTTCGATCTCTACCAGCGCAGACTTGGGCAGCCCCGCCACAGCGACCGTGCTCCGCGCCGGCGGATTCTCGCCAAAGGCTTCGGCGTACACCGCGTTCATTTTGGGAAAGTCGTTCATATCTTTGAGAAACACCGTTGTTTTCACGACCTTTGCAAACGACGAACCGGCGGCATCCAGCACATTGCGTAAATTTTCGATGGCCTACCGCGTTTGGCCCTCCACGCCGCCATTGTCTAATACGCCAGAAGCGGGATCAAGCCCCAGTTGTCCAGCGGTGTAGATCATTGTGTCGGTACGAATGGCCTGCGAGTATGGGCCGATGGCCTTGGGCGCTTTGTCGGTATGAACAACATTCCTATTCATGGTTACCTCTTTTGATGTTTGTTTGTATCTTTTCAAAAAGGAGGGGGAAGTGGGGTGTTGCGGGCACGCTTCGCGCGCCCGCAACACCCCACACCCCGGTTTATTGAGAAGGTACGTTTGTTTTTTAAAACTTGGAACGCGCTCATTTTAATCCAGAATTGGCCGGTGTTCGTCACAGAAAGGTGACAGTCACTTGGGAAGTGACTGTCACCTGCGCCCGGAGACTCCTTACGTTCCGCGTTCAGGCGCGGCCGCGGGCTTGTTCGCCTCGCGGAAGGCTTTGAGCGCCTCTTTCAACGCTTTGAATGTGCCGCCCATCGAATCCCGGACTTCCTTCATCTGTTCGGCAAATTCCTTCACAGTGGACTTGGCCTTCTCGAGATCCGTCACTTTGCCGTTCGCGTCGAATCCCTGATGTGAATTGACGATTCCGTTCAGGCCTTCGTATTTCGGCTTCGCGCTCTTCAACGCAGCCGCATAGGCGTCCAGCGCGGCTTGTACGGCGGTCACATCCTTGCCCTCGGCTTTGGCCTTGTCGATGAATCCCTGAATCTTCGCCACATGGGCGTCGACATCGTCAAATGCCTTGCCGAACCGTTCATAACGTTCCAATTGATGCGACCAAATCTCTTCCAACTTTTCGTTGGTCACCTCGCCTTGGGGCGGATTCGGCCCCTGCGCAAAGACGCTGGTCAGCGGAAGCGCGGCAAGGACGAGGGCGACAGCCAAAGCCGTCAGAACTGTTTTCTTGAAGATGCTTTTCATGGTAAACCTCCTTTCAGGTTACAGCCCAAGTGTAGATTGGGATGGTTATGCGGGTATGGCTGCGATGTAAAAAAGACGTAAAAATTGGATTCTGACC
>JACPVD010000136.1 GCA_016191895.1 Chloroflexota bacterium
CAGGAGTGGTACATCAAGCGCAACCGCAAACTTCGCGCCTCGCACCCACGCGACCTGTGCGACCAGATTCTCGACATCTCCTCCTACCTCGCCGTTCCTCCAAGCATGAGCCGCGAAATGATCGACAACGCCGGCAAGGCCTATTTTGTGGATATTTAAACGGACTCCAACGTCTCAGACGTTGGAGTCAAAAGTCGGGAGACTTTTGACTCCCGTACCCCGCATCCTGCCTGACCTGAAACCTGCTCCCCATGATTGAACAGTTTCCCCGCCCGATCCTTTTCGCCCACCGCGGCGACCTTGCCCACGCGCCGGAGAACACGTTGCCGGCCTTTCAACAAGCCCTGCAAAAAGGCGCCGATGGCGTGGAACTGGACGCGAAACTCACCGCCGACGGTCGTGTGATCGTCATTCACGACTCAACTGTAGATCGCACCACTAACGGTAAAGGCCGCGTGGCGTCGTTCCCCTTTGCCGAAATCCGCAAACTCGACGCGGGCAAATGGTTCAACGAAAAATTCGCCGGCACGAAAGTCCCATCGCTGGATGAAGTGTTTGAAACCACCGGCAAGGATAAAATAATCAACATCGAGTTGACCAACTACTCCACCCCGCGCGATGGGTTGACGGCAAAAGTCTGTGAGTTGATCAAGCGCCACAGCAATCATGGCCAGATTTTATTCTCCTCCTTTTTTGCGTACAATCTGAAAATTGCCGCACAGATGTCCCCCGAAATTCCGCGCGCATTGCTTGCAAGGCCGGGGATTTTGGGCCTATGGGCGCGTTCGTTTGGGTTTATGTTCGGCGACTATCAAGCGTTGCACCCGCATATTTCCAACGCGAGCAGGGAACAGATACAGCGCGCGCATCGCGTCAAACGCCGTATCCATGTGTGGACGGCGAACACGCCCGAAGAGATTAACCGCCTCAACGAATTCGGCGTCGATGGAATCATTACCGACGACCCGCAAACCGCCGCCCGCACATTGGAGAGGGGATAATGATAAGCATAGCCGGCGTTCTCTAACGCCGACGCTTGCTTAAGGTTATCCTCAATCGAAACAGAATCAGGCCCGAGCGGGGAATGATCCGCAGTTCGTCCTCTGATATTTGTACTACATCTGAACCGCCTAAGAGTCCCTCAACTTGTGTTATAAGGGGATGGTATGAAATCACTCCGAATTTTTATTGCGATATTGGTTCTTGTGATGCTCCTGCCCGCGCCGGCGCGGGCACAGACTCCCACTCCGCCGCCGGAGGTGATGGCTGTGTTGAACACCATGAATCCCGAAGAACGGGTGGGGCAATTGTTTCTGGTCACGTTTACCGGCACAGATACCAGCGCCGAGTCGCAACTTTATGAGTTGATGACCCAATATCATGTCGGCGGCGTGGTGTTGCTTGCGCAAAACGATAATTTTGTTCAAGCGCCGGATACAGTTTCGCAGGCGCACGCACTGATCAAAAACATCCAGCAATTGGAATGGGACGCTGCCAAGGACCCGGTCGTTAATCCTGCCACAGGGCAGGTATTTGATTCCGCCTACGTGCCGCTGTTTATCGGAATCGCGCAGGAGGGCGATGGTTACCCCACCGATCAAATCCTAAGCGGGCTGACTCCATTGCCAAGTGAAATGGCGGTCGGCGCGACATGGAACCCCGAACTTGCGCGGCGCGTGGGCGAAACGCGCGGGCGCGAACTGGCCGCGCTTGGGTTTAATTTATATCTTGGCCCTTCCCTCGATGTGCTGGAAGTGCCATCGCCCTCCGGCGGCGATCTCGGTACACGCGTCTTCGGCGGCGACCCGTTTTGGGCGGGTGAAATGGGACGTGCCTACGTGGCGGGACTGCACAATGGAAGCGGCAATAAATTAACCGTGATCGCCAAACACTTCCCCGGCGTGGGCGGCTCCGATCGTTTGCCCGAAGATGAAGTGTCCACCGTCCGCAAATCGCTCGAACAGTTGAAGCAGATCGAACTTGCGCCGTTTTTCGCCGTGACCGGCAACGCGCCTTCCCCGGAATCGACGGTGGATGGCTTGCTCGTTTCCCATATTCGATACCAGGGTTTTCAGGGAAACATTCGCGCCACCACAAGGCCGATCAGTTTCGATCCACAGGCGTTGAATCAAATTCTTGCCTTGCCGCAATTTGCCGCGTGGCAGGCGTCGGGCGGGTTGATCGTTAGCGACGATCTTGGCACAAAGGCGGTCAGTGATTTTTATGCAACCGGCGGAAGCCAATTTTCTGCACGCACCGCCGCACGTGACGCATTTCTTGCCGGTAACGATATGCTCTATCTTGGCAATATCACTTCCAGCGATTCGCCGGATTCCTTTACCACCACAAAGCGCGTGATCGAGTTCTTTTCGCAGAAATACCGCGAAGACCCCGCCTTTGCCCAGCGCGTCGATTCGTCTGTGGCGAGAATCCTTGCGCGAAAGTTTGCAATTTATCAAAGCTTCGTCATTCCAAATGTGATTACCCCGGTCAATCCGCTTGCCGATCTTGGCTCCGCGGCCGATGTTGTGTTCGATGTGGCGCGCAATTCGGCAACTCTCATCAGCCCGGATAAATCCGATCTCGCTTCCGTGATTCCGCTTCCCCCGCAATCCAATGAAAGCCTGGTCTTTATTACAGACGCCTCGAACGCAAAGCAATGTTCCGCCTGCCCGGAACAGCCCCTGCTTGCGGTGGACGCGTTACAGCAAACCATCCTGCAATTGTATGGCCCGCAAAGCGGAAATCAAACCGCGAACTTTCAGCTTGTATCCTACTCGTTTCAAAACCTGCAATCCCTGCTCGATGAGCCCGAAGCGCCGCCCTTCATCGAAGACGATATCAAAACCGCCGATTGGGTGGTGATCTCATTTGCAGACGCATCGCAGGGGCAGGCGGGACTCATCACCCGCTTCCTGCGCGAACGCCCCGATCTTGCGCGCGAGAAACGCGTGATTCTTTTTTCGTTCGGCGCCCCGTATTATTTCGATACCACCACCATCTCGAAATTCACCGCGTATTTTGCGCTCTACAGCAAACAACCGCAATTTGTGGATGTGGCCGCGCGTTTGCTTTTTCAGGAACTGACTCCCGATGGCGACTCGCCGGTTTCGATTTCCGCCGTCGGGTATGACTTGATCTCCGTCATGTCACCGGACCCGAATCAGGTCATCCCGCTCACCCTTGACCTTGAGCCTGTTCCCGCTGAAACGGAGACAACATCCACCCCCGAGCCGACTCCGATTCCCCTCTTCCGAATCGGCGACACCATCGCAATCCGCACCGGGACGATTCTCGACAACAACGGCCATCCTGTTCCCGATGGCACGGTAGTCAAATTTTCGATGATGCTCACCGGTGAAGGCGGCGGAATTTTACAACAAGTGGAGGCCGTCACCTCTCAAGGAGTTGCTCGCGCCGCTTTTGGCCTTGATAAACCCGGCCTGTTGGAGATCAATGTAGTCAGCGAGCCGGCGGTGATCTCCGAAGTCCTAAGGTTGGACGTCTCGCAGTCCGGCGCGGTTGCGGTGACCGTTGTCGTCCCCGAATTGACCGAAGTCGTCGAGCCGACACCCGTTCCACCGGTTGTCATCGTGGAGGATGCCTATATCTCAAACGACGGGCGCCTGCGATTTTCTGCGTGGCTGGTATCGATGTTGTTCATTGCCGCTGGGACGGGAAGCGTTTATGGCATGGGCATTCGCTTGTCCAACCGCCGCGCCGCAACCCGCTGGTCGGCGGGAATTGCGCTTGGTGGCCTGCTTGCGTACAATTACATTGTCTTCGGTTTTTTTGGCATCGGCGAATGGCTGATCGTCACCGGGCTGGCTGGCGTGATTACGATCGTCTTCGTCGGCGAATTGCTGGGCTTTGCCGCCGGGTGGGCCTGGTCGAAAAAATAGAAATTCAGGAGAGCATCGCATGACAACGCAAACAAAACAAAACAAGGAAAAGCAACCCCCAATCCTGTTCGATAAAACGCAGGGAATCATCAAGAAACTAAACAAAATGCTGGGCGGCACACTTGTCACGTATTTCAACAACCCGCGTGGAAGCGTCTGTCACGACGACGTGCTTGCGCTGTACGAATTGCTCGAAAAGATCGGCCAGCAGGAAAAGATTTATCTCTTCCTGAAATCGAGCGGCGGCAACGGGCAGGCCTCATTGCGGCTTGTCAACCTTCTGCGCCAGTATTGCCGCGAGATGATCGCCGTCATCCCGCTCGAATGCGCCTCCGCCGCCACCATGATCACCCTCGGCGCAAACGAGATTCACATGGGGCCAATGGCCTACCTCACCCCGGTCGATACATCCCTCACGCATTCCCTCTCGCCGATCGATCGCGACAATGACCGCGTCAGCGTCAGCCTTGATGAATTGACCCGCGTCGTCCGCTTGTGGCAGGCGCAAAACGGCGACGCAAAGGAAAACCCGTATCAGGAATTATTCCAACACGTCCATCCGCTCGTCATCGG
>JACPVD010000128.1 GCA_016191895.1 Chloroflexota bacterium
CTCCGCTTCAGAGATTCGAACAGCAGCGCGTACGGCTTCTCGCCCGCTTCCTCGGGAGCCATATAATACGAACTCTCGTAATAAACCGGATCGACTTCCTGTTCCTTGACGAATTCGAGAATCTCCATCGAACGCGGAAGCCATTCTTTGGAGGTAAGTCCGCGCAATTCAGCAAAAAAACGGATATTCTCCAGCACGGTCAGGTCTTCGTACATCGAAAATCTCTGCGACAGATATCCAATGGCAGAGCGGGCGGATTCGGTCTGCCGCAAAACATCGTATCCACAGATGTTGATCTCGCCGTCATCGGGCCGCAACGCGCCAACAAGCAGCCGCATGGTGGTTGTCTTCCCTGCGCCGTCGGAACCCACAAGGCCGTAGATTTCGCCGGGCACGACGTTCAAGTCAACGCCATTCACGGCATGGACGGAACCGAAGGATTTTTTTAGTCCGCTTGCTTGAACGAGGTAATCATCCATACTTGTATTTGCCTTTAACGGGTGGTCTCGATACGGGTTTCGCAAAGAACGCTCAACTCTACTCGACCACCAACCATGCAATTACCAAACTACTTAAAAACGACATCCGCCGGCATGCCGATTTTTAGTTTGCCTTCGGGGTTATTCACCTGGAGTTTGATGGCGTAAAACGTGGAACTGCGACCTTCAACGGTTTGCACATTGCGCGGGGTGAACTCGGCCTGGTCGGAGATGTGGATTACGGTGGCGGTAAAGGTCAGGCTGGGGAAGGAATCGGCGTGGACTTCAGCCTTTTGTCCAAGGTTGATCTGCCCATAAATATCTTCGGGGACATAGACTGTAATGGTGATGGCGCCGAGATCGGCCATGGTGAAGGCGATTGCGCCGGGCTGGACAAACTCACCGGGCTCCACATTGCGGGTGAGAATGATTCCGTCCATCAGGGCATGGACTTCGAGTTTGGCAATTTGGGTATCGATGTAATCAAGGCTGGCTTGCGCTTGCTCGACGGCGGTCCGCGCCTGATTCAACGCGTCCATCGCCGAGATGACGGTGGGAGATTGCGCGCCGGTTTGCAGGGAAAGCAGTCGAGAGTAAGCGGCATCGTATCGCTGTTGGGCGACAACAACCTGTCCGCGCGCATATTGGATATTGTCTTCGGCTTCGGTGTTGGTCAATGCATTGAAGGCATCCTGCGCGGCATTGAGTTCATCCAAAGCGGCGTTGTAATAATCATAGGCGGCATCCTGCAAGCCCCCGCCTTCGGCGGCGTTCTCTGCCTGCACTTTGACCTTATCGGCAACAAGGAAGGCGGCGCGCGCATTGGCGAGTCTCTTTTCCGCATTGACATATTCGGTATTGTTTAAGTCACTGACGACCTTCGCCAGGTTGGTATTGGCTTCATTAAGGGCGGTTTTTGCGGCTTCCACTTCGGTTTGCGCGGCGGCGATTTGCTCGGTCTGGTTGAAGTACCAGGCGGGTTGGTTGAATTCATCGGGGGCGGCAAAACGCAAATCCTTGGCGGTGGATGCTTCCTGCGCGGCAAGGGCTGTCTGGAGAGTCTGGTCGTATTTGGTTTGGGCGGTGGCCAGGGCGGCGTTGGCAGAGTCAAACTGGGCGGAAGCCACGGCCCGTTGGGCAGTCAACAGGCTTGGGTCGAGGGAAAGAAGCGCGTCTCCCGTCTGGACAGATTGCCCTTCGTCCACAAACACTTCGGTCACCTTGCCAGCCAGTTCAGGCGAGGCATTGACCTGGGTGGCTTCAATGAAGCCGGAAGCGGTCAACACGCCTTCCTCCGATAGGCTCTGGCTGTAGAAAAAGTAGGCGCTGACCGCCACAATGATGACCAGGATGACAATTGCGGGAATGGGCGGACGTTTGTGGTTCATTGGATACTCCTTTGATCTGTACCGCGAGATGTATCCCGTCTTGCGAGGGCGAGATACATCTCGCGGTACTACTTAATCGAGTCGTTTGCGAAAACGCAGGGCGGCGAGAGTCATAATGCCGACCGCGAAGAGGCACATGGCAATCACGTTGAATTGAATCATTTCAAGTCCGATGCCTTTTAGCAGCAACGAACGAATGATGACAAGGTAATAACGCAATGGCATGAGGTATGAAAGCCACTGTAAAATTTTCGGCATGGCTTCGAGCGGGAAGAAAAAACCTGAAAGGAAAATACTCGGCAGGAGGGTCATCCAGACGGTAAGCATGGCTTCCTGTTGCGTATTGGCGATTGTCGAGGCAAAGAGACCAATGCCAAGACCTGTGGCAAGGAAGATGACCGAGAGCACGAGGATGAGTCCCAGGTCGCCGCGGATGGGCATTCCAAACCACCAGTGACCGACGGCAAGTACCTCGACGGTATTGAAGAATCCCAGGATGACGTAAGGCATGAGTTTGCCGACAATCAGTTCCCAGGGGCGAATCGGCGTGACAATGAGTTGCTCGATGGTGCCGCGTTCCCGTTCACGCACGACCGAAGTGGCGGTGAGAATGGCGGCGATGGCGTAAAGTATCATGCCAATCACACCGGGGATCATAAAATGCGCGCTGATTAAATCCGGGTTGTACCAGACGGTTGTATGCACCGTGACAGGCTGCTGGACACGCATGGTCTGCCCGGTGCGCGCAAAGGTCTCGGCAAGAAGATCAATGGCGTGAGACTGGCTGATGAGTTGCGCGGCAGAGAGGGCGGTGGAGGCGCCGGTCGGATCGGAGCCGTCGAGGATAAACGCGACCTGCGCCTTTCCCTCCGCGAGTCGTTGTGCGTAATCAGGAGGAATGATGACGGCGGCGCGCGCCTGTCCGCTTTCGATCAATTGACGGATATCATCTTCCGATTGAACAGAGTAAGCGATGCGGAAGTAATCTGCGGCGCGATACGAATCGAGCAAAGCGCGCGACTCGGGACTGCGACTCTGGTCGAGGACGGCCAGCGGGACGTTGCGCACGTCATTGGTGGCCGAGTATCCCAACAGGAATAACTGTATGATCGGGATGACGAGGATCATCACCAGCGTCCGCACATCGCGGAATATCTGGATGAATTCCTTGCGGGTGATGGACAGAAGACGTGAGTTCATGTGGACTCCAGGACAGGACAAAATTAATTTTGCCCTGCAAGAACGCCATGCAAATAAACATCAATGTAAACATCGGTTGCGTTTTTTGGCATGAGTTTACTGAGAACGGAATTGGCAGTGATCATCTCCGTGATGAAATAGGAAATGATCATTCCGAAAAACGAGCGCAGGAAGAACGCTGGATTGGAAATGCGAAGCCCCTTGCGGACCTTCAGCATTTTTTCAAAAGAAGGCAAAACTTTCGGGACGATCTCCTTTAGCATCCCCGCGCCGTGCTTTCCTTTGAATTCCACCAACTCAATCAGCATGATTTGGAGGAAAACAGGTTCTTTGTTGAGTTCGGCCACGATGATTTTGAACGCGTGACGCAGGAACTCCTCGGCGGTTTCGCCCTCGGCATCCAGGATCAGCGGCAGGATGCGCTTGTAAGGGTGTTTATCCACGATGATGGCTTCGAAAATTTCATCCTTGCTCGTGAAGTGATTATAGATGCCACCCAGCGCCAGTCCCGCGCGTTCGGCGATCTGGCGCATGGAAGTGGCGTGATAACCCTGTTTCATAAACAATTCGATGGCGGCGTCTTCGACGGCCAGGCGGGTGACTTCGCCTTTTTTAGTGGCATCCTTCTTTGTCATTGCACCTCCAGAAAACGAACGAACGTTCGTTTTTATTTTACGCAGAACGGGAATTCTGTCAAGAGATGAATAACCGTTCTTTATTGGGTACAATCCACGCCATGCTGACCACCCTCGAAAAAGATATTCGTCAAAACCTGAAACATAACGTCGCTGTCAATCTCTGGGATGGCGGACTCTTCGGCGCGGCGCTGGGGTTCGCGTCC
>JACPVD010000123.1 GCA_016191895.1 Chloroflexota bacterium
ACATCAAAAACGACATCTTCTTCAGTTATGTTAGACTTCATTTTGACCTTCCTTTGGTATCCTTTGTGCGCTACACAAAAGCATATCCGAGGAAGGTCTTTTTTGCACCCCCCTTGCGGCTGACTTTAAGAAAGCCCTGACAAACCTGAGGCGTCGAATCGCCTGTTTGAGGCCGACCCGTTTGCAGGTCGGGCAATGACCCGGATTTGGATTCGATCCCATAGGCGATTGAAGGGGATGCATCCATATCAAGGGAAAGGGAGTACGTATGGCTATACCGCTTACTGTATTGATTGTGGAAGATTCGAAAAGCGACACACAATTGATCGAACACCTGTTGAGGCAGGCCGGCTACGATGTCGTTTTCGAGCAAATTGAAGACGCAGGCCAAATGCGCGCCGCTTTGACAAAGCGGGAGTGGGATATTGTGATCTCCGATTACAGCCTGCCCCAATTTAATGGGCAGGCAGCCCTGAACCTGCTGAAGGAAACCGGGCGGGATATTCCCTTTATCGTCCTTTCCGGATTGATTGGGGAGGAATCTGCGGTGGCAATGATGAAAGCCGGCGCGCACGATTACCTCAGGAAAAGCGATATCGCGCGTCTCGCTCCTGCCATTGCCCGTGAATTGGAACAGGCGCGGGAGAGGCGCGAACGGAAACGCGCGGAAGAAGCCTTGCGCCTGGCGGAAAAAAAGTACCGCAATCTCGTGGAGCAAATTCCGCTGATCATCTACCTGGATGAGGCGGATGAACTCGGCTCCAATATTTATATCAGCCCGCATGTAGAGAGACTGTTTGGGTATGCGCCGGGGGAATTTGCGGAAAATCCCAATCTGTGGCACAAACTTCTCCACCCGGAAGATTACGAAATTGCGGCGGACACGATTCAGGGGACCATTGAAACGGGGCGCGGCGCGGCGGAATATCGAATGATCACGCGCGATGGACGGACGATCTGGGTGCGCGACACATCCATTATGATTCGAGATGAAAATGGAACCCGCGCTTTTATTCAGGGATTCATCGAAGATATTACCGAGCGCAAACTCGCGCACGAGGCCTTGCGCGAATCGGAGGAACGGCTGAGCGCGGTAATGGAAGGCAGTCAGTTGGGATATTCGGATTGGTACATTCAAACCGGCGAAGTGCGGCGAAACGAACGCTGGGCGGGAATGTTGGGCTACACCCTGAAGGAGATCGAAACCACCTTCGATCAATGGGATGAACTGCTTCACCCGGATGACCGCATGGATGCGCTGCAGGCCCTCCAGGATCATCTTGACGGGAAGACGCAAGTTCATCGCGACGAATACCGCCTGCGCGCCAAGGATGGGGGCTATCGCTGGATATTGGATCAGGGAATGATCGTCGAATACGACCTGAAGGGACAACCATTGCGTATGACAGCCACCCACACCGACATTACCGAACGCAAACAGGCCGAAGACCAACTACGCCAGCTTTCGCGGGCCGTGGAGCAAAGCCCGGCTTCGATCGTCATCACCAATGTGGCTGGAAAGATAGAGTATGTTAACCCGAAGTTCACCGCGTTGACCGGGTACAGCCTGGATGAAGCGCGGGGCAAAACACCGCGCCTTTTGAAATCGGACAAATCGCCGCCTGAGATTTACGCGGATTTATGGCAGACCATCCTTGCCGGGAAGGAATGGCGCGGGGAATTTGTCAATCGCAAGAAGAACGGCGATACGTATTGGGAATACGCTTCGATTTCGGCCATCACCGATGCAAAGGGAAATATCACCCACTTTGTGGCTGTGAATGAGGATATCACCACCCGCAAGAAAACCGAGGAGAGGGTGAGATCGTTGAACATTGAGCTGGAAAAACAGGCTCTTACCGATTATCTGACAAACCTGTACAACCGCCGTTATTTCATGCAGCGCGGGGTCGAAGAGTTCAAGCGCGCCAAACGAAACGACCAGCCGCTGTCGCTTCTTATGCTCGACATCGACGGTTTCAAACAGGTCAACGATTCTTACGGGCATGAAGCCGGGGATCGGGCATTGCAACAGGTCGCGTCTGCGTTGAAATCGAACCTGCGCGAAACAGATGTGATCGGGCGCATGGGAGGCGAGGAATTTGCCATGCTTTTGCCGAACACATCTGTGGAAGACGCCGCGCTGCTTGCTGAACGGGTGCGGGAAACGATTGCGGCGACATCGTTTGAAACGCCCACCAGGGCATTGACCATCACCGCCTGTATTGGCGTTTCGGCTCTCAACGGGGATATGTCCAACATCGATGATATGTTCCGGCATGCTGATGCGGCTTTATACCATGCCAAAAACAACGGGCGCAACCGCACAGCGCGATACACGGAACTGCAAAAGACATTCAACGCTTCGGTCTCCGGGATGGACGGAGAATAACCGATTGGAAAGCGAATGAAAGGCAGGGCATCAATGTCGACATCGCTTGCGGCTCTACTTGTGGAAGATGTGGAAAGCGACGCGCAGCTCCTGGTGCGTTGCTTGCAAAAAGGAGGCTATGATCTTGTCTATGAACAGATCGAAACCGCCGCGGAAATGCGCGCCGCGCTCGAAAGCCGGTCGTGGGATATCGTGATTTCCGATTACAAAATGCCGCAGTTCGACGGGCGCGCCGCATTGAAACTCCTGCATGAAACGGGGATCGACATTCCGTTCATTGTCGTCTCCGGCACCATCGGCGAAGAAACTGCAGTGGCAATGATGAAGGCAGGCGCGCATGATTACCTGGTCAAGGGTCAATTGACGCGGCTTGTCCCGGCCGTGGAACGCGAACTCGAACAGGCACAAATCATACAGGAGCGCAGGAAAGCAGAGGAAATGCTGAGACTCAATGAAGAAC
>JACPVD010000124.1 GCA_016191895.1 Chloroflexota bacterium
AGCGCGGGGAGCCATCGCGGTATGACTATGTATCGGATATTTGATGTGTTCCTGTATACAATCAGTCCGCTGAATAAGGAGAAATGTTGCAGATTTACAAAGACTTGCCCATAGATGGCGGCATAAAAGTGATTTAAACCCCTGTCGGTCGGAATTTATACCCGTATACCAGATATATACCGCGCGGGACAGATTTTGGTCGAGTTGTAGTCTATTCTGTTCAGGTTGGCGGGCAAAGAAAGTCTATCAACTCAAAGGTAAATCTGCGGAGTGGAAGGTGTATATCAGCAATATACGCGTTTCGCGCCGCGTATGCAAAACGTCCCTCATTGCAGAAGGCGACTGCGGGGTTGCAGCCTGGATGATTCCGTTGAACGCGAAAGCCATTCCTCACTTTCTCTTGCTCAACTCATCGAACCCTTTTCTTGCTTTTTCCAAAATCGCCTCGTCTCGCCAGCCCGAAGGGATCTTCAACTTCTTTTCCTCGAAGGGCTTTCCCAAGCGGATCTGAAAATAGCGCGTCTTTTTATCGGGCAGGTTATATTCTTCGCGGAAGCGCGTGAGCAGCAGGCTCATCTGTCTCTCGATATCGTCCGAGGGGCGGAACACCATGCCATTTGATTCACAGTTCCACATTTTTTCACAGCGGCAATTGACAGAGATCCCTTCGTCGGTCATCGCCCACCAGTGCACGGCTAATTCGCTTTGCCTGCGCATCATATAGGCGGTGATCGTCCCTTCTGCGGGATCGCTATACACTTCAACGTAATCCGCAAGCGGCTTGGGCGGTGCGCCAAATTTTTGTGGGATCGGTTTCGCTTTTTGGATTTCCTTCCGCACGGATTTTTTGGCGACGCCCGAAGCGGACGCCACTTTCGCGGACGCCTCCTTCTTCCCTGAAGCGGGTTCCGTTTCCTCGACTTTTTCCCCGCCCGCGACGATCTTACGCGGCTCGCCGTCCAGGGCGTGACATTCGCCCGCGTGTTCGGCGCAGGTCACTCGCTGGCATTCCTTGCAGCGCGTTAGGCTGTGAGCGCAGATCGGGCGCGCACATACGACGCACTCGGTCACTTCCTGCGCGCAAGCCTGGCAATACGTTCGTTTGCATTCCACGCACTGTGGCGCGAGACATTCCGCATGAACCAGATGACCGTTCTCGCACAGGTGAAGCGTCATCCCGCCGCGATTACAGACGTCGCACAGCAAAGGCTCGATGGTATGCAGCAGCGGATTCCACGTCACCGCGCGCTGGATCGTGGATATGCGCTTGCGAATCTCCACCATTAAATCCAATTTTGGGACGGAAATGATGGCAAGGTTGACCAGTTCCAACTGGATTCGCAGGTGATATTTTTGCTCGACATCCAACAATTTGGATTCGCGCTCCGCCTGGATGACCCCGATTTTTGCTTCCAGCGCGGCGCGGCGGTCTTCCTCCGTTTTTTGCAATCGTTTTTTCGCGTCCTTGAGCAGGTGGTCATAATAGTCGTTCAAACGGGCGCGGTCGAGTTCGAGGAAATGCGCCAATCTTTTTTGCAGGTTCGATAAGGTTTCGCCCAATTCATGCGGGACAGCCTGACGGGCGCGTTCCAAAAGGGCGGAAAGAGTCTTTGGGCTGAGGGCAGGCTCCCCTCTCCTTTCGGGAGAGGGGCCGGGGGTGAGGGCAGGCTCGTCATTCCAAAACGCGGGCGCGGACGGCGCGTGAAGAAATTGATTCTCCTCGTCGAGAATCCCCAGCCGCTCGATCTCCGCCCCGCTGACGGGATATCCGTTTTGCAAGTCCATCCACACGGGCAAAACCAACTCCCGCTTTTCATCGGCGACCAAACTCACCTTGAAGTTGAATCGCGCGTAATGATGATGGCGGATTTTTTCCTTCTCTGCATGGATAAAAAAGATTTTCGAGTTCGGCAGCGAAAACGCTTTTTCGATCTCAGAGGCAAATCCAGGCTTTTCGGGTCTCACGTTATTGATGAAGAATTGCCCATTCGCGCTTTGTCCGCATAATTCTTCGGCAATCGTTTCGATCAGTGCGTGTCCATAATGCAAAAAGGTTACGCCATCCTGCTGATGTGCCGCGTCAAAGACAATCTTCTGGTGCGGGGAGATTCCCCAGCGCGCCGCCGCTTCATCGGGCAGCAGGATTTCGTACGCGCCGTACGCGGGTGGCTCCACCAACGCGCCGACCTGGCGGAAATATCCCAGTACAAGTCCTTCGAGGGAAGTTGAATCTTGAGCCATGTTTATTCAGCCGCGAAATCCTCTCCGAACAACGCTTCGTCATACTCCTGCGTCTTCTGATGCGTCTTGCGCGCATCGACCAATTTATCGCCGAGTTGATCGAAGTTCACCCGCAGGTCCTCCGCGTGTTGCGCCTCAAGCCATGCGTCCACCAGCAAATCTTCAAAGTCGCGCTCGTCTTCGATTTGACCGAGGATCATATCCATTTCGCCGATGACCAACTCGAACATGTTGAGTTTCTGGTCGAGGATCTCAAGCAGGTAATCTTCCACCGTGCCGCGCGCCGACAGGTTATAAATTCGCACATCGCGCGTTTGCCCCACGCGGTGGATACGTCCCACGCGTTGCTCGATCCGCATGGGATTCCACGGAATGTCGAAGTTGATCATCGTGCGGCAAAATTGCAAGTTGCGCCCTTCGCCCGCCGCTTCGGTGGAAAGCAAAACATTCGCGCGGCGTTCGAAATCTGCGATGGCTTGATTCTTGGAGGGCATGTCCATCTCGCCGTGATATTGCACAAAACCCACGTCCATCTTTTGCAGGAGTTCGGCAAGTTTTTCCAGTGTGCGGCGAAAATGCGTGAAGATGATGACCTTCTCCGTGGGATCGCGCAAAATCGTTTTGAGTAATTTCTCCAATGCTTCCGCTTTTGCCCATGAATGGATTTGAGCGGAGCGCTCCGCGAAACCGAGCAAACGCTGGCGGCTTTCTTCATTGGTGACGCGCGCGCCAAGCGAACGCAGGGTCGCCTCAGCCGCCTTCGGGCTGCTGCCAATCTCGCGCTGGAGAGTCAGAAGTGCAAAGCGATCCGTCTGGCGGATTGACTGTGTGGACTGCAAAATCTCCTGATTTTGCTCCAAAGTCGGGAGACTTTGGACTCCAGCTGGCGCAAGCAGTTCGCGCACGCAGTTGCTCACCGCCTTATAAAACTCCGCCTCTTCATTTGAAAGATTCAAGCGCACGGTATTTGCCTGTCGCGGCGGCAGGTTGATGTTCACCTGGCCGCGTGTGTGACGCACCATCACGTCGCCGAGCAGTTCGCGCAGCTGACCGCGATTCTTCGGCAGGCGCGGGTCGCCGCTGACCACGAATTGTTTACGGAATTCGCGCGGCGTTTTCAACTGTCCAGGTTTGAGCAGCGTAATCAGGTTGTATAGTTCGTCGAGATTATTCTCAATGGGCGTGGCGGTCAACAGCAAAATATATTTGCGCTGTAACTCGTTGACGAACTTCCATGAGGCGCTGTTACGATTCTTGAGATGGTGAGCCTCATCCAGCACAACCATGTCAAACGGGATTTGAGAAAGCCGGGCGCGAT
>JACPVD010000125.1 GCA_016191895.1 Chloroflexota bacterium
CATCGTCGTCATCGCCGCCCTTGCCGTCTGGGTGGATGTGAGCGATGAGATCCAGATCCTGAACCCATTCAATGGAAGCCTTCTGTATAGCCGCAATGTCAGCCCCCGGCTTGGGCTTGACCTGCAGGGCGGTTTGCAGGTTCTGCTCGAAGCCGATGTCACTTCGGATGCCGACATAGACGCCGAAGCCATGTCGACCGCCCGTGACATTGTCGAAAACCGCACCAATGCCTATGCTGTGAGTGAAAACCTGGTGCAGTTGGCGGGTGATCGCCGAATCGTCGGCGAGTTTCCCGGCACTGAGGACACCGACGCCATCCTCGATATCATCCAGCAGACTGGGTTGCTGGAATTTGTGGATACCGGCGACTTCCGCCCGGAAGAAGGCACCATCCTTCAGACAAACTTTTCGACGGGTTCCGGACCTGCCGCTACCCCCGCGATTCCCACCGACGGTTCGACGCCGACCGCTGAGTCCGCCGTCTACAATACCATCATGACCGGCAAGGAATTGCGCAGCGTGAATGTAGGGCTGGATTCCACCGGGCAACCCGCCATTGATTTTGTCCTTTCACCGGAGGGCACCGCTATTTTTGCCCAGCACACTGCCGCCAACCAGGGCAAGATCCTTGCCATTACCCTGGACAAGCGCGTAATCTCCGCCCCGAGTATTAACAGCGCCATTCCCGATGGTCAGGGGCAAGTCAGCGGTTCGTTCACAAGCGAATCAGCCAATGCGCTGGCAGTCCAATTGCGTTACGGTTCCCTGCCCATCCCCCTGAAAGTGGTCGAGACCCGCATTATTGGTCCCACGCTCGGCGAAGACTCTCTTCAAAAAAGTCTGTTGGCTGGCGCCATCGGCATGGTGATTGTCATCCTGTTCATGGGCATTTACTATCGTCTGCCTGGCATGGTGGCGGATGTTTCCATCCTCTTCTATGCCGCCATTGCTTTTGCGATATTCAAATATTTTCACTTCACGCTGACGCTGCCCGGCATTGCGGGCTTCCTGCTTAGCACTGGCGCCGCACTGGATGCAAATATCCTGATTTTCGAACGTATCAAAGAAGAACTTCGCAACGGGCGCACGTTGATCCAGTCTGTGGATCAAGGTTGGATTCGTGCCTGGCCGTCCATTTGGGAGTCGAATGTCACCACGCTCATCACATCCCTGATCTTGTACTGGTTCGGCTCCACATTCGGCGCGACCATCGTCAAAGGCTTTTCCCTGACCCTGGCATTGGGTGTGGGAATATCACTCTTTACCGCCATATTCATCACGCGCAGCCTGCTCGCGTTCACCCTGCAAACATTCAAACCGACCAACTTCCAGCGCTGGTTCGGAATCTAGGAAACCACCATGATTGACATCCTCAGCAAAAAGTATTGGTATTTCGGCTTCTCTCTGCTTGTCATCGCTGTGGGGCTGGGCGTCCTGGCAGTGTCCGGCTTGCCGCTATCCATTGATTTCACCGGCGGTTCCCTGCTTGAAGTCCAATTCGAGAGCGGGAAAACTCTCCAGAGCGCGGACCTGATCCCGCTCTATGAGCGAGCCGGCATCAACGATGCCCAGGTCCAAACCACCGAAAGCGGAACTTTGAACATCCGCTCATCCTTCCTGACGAACGAAACGCGCGACTTGATCCTCTCCGAAATGGAAACACAGAGCGGCGGGCAGGTAACCGTTATCAGCTTTGACAGTGTCGGTCCGAGCATCGGTTCCCAGGTGGCATCCCGCGCCGCCATCGCGGTGGGCATTGCCGCCCTTGGAGTCGTGTTATTCATCACATACGTATTCCGTAATGTCCCGAATGCCTTCCGCTACGGGGTCTGCGCCATCATCGCAATGGTCCATGACGTGGCGATTGTCTTCAGCGTGGCGGGGATTGGGTCGCTCTTGTTCGATTGGCAGATTGACGCCCTCTTCCTGACCGCCCTGCTCACTGTGATCGGCTTCTCTGTACAGGACAAAGTTGTAGTATTTGACCGCATCCGCGAAAATACGAACACCCTCCGCCGCCTGGAATACGAGAAACTGGTCAACCACTCCATTGTCCAGACCCTTCAGCGTTCCATCAACACCCAATTGATGACCGTGGAATTCCTCCTGCTGGCGCTGGCCCTGTTCGGCGGCATAACGCTCCAGGAATTCGCCATCATCCTGCTTGTGGGGCTTTTCAGTGGGACGTATTCCTCCATCTTCATTGCGGCGCCCATCCTTGTACTATGGGAAAACCGCGAATGGAAGAACTGGTTCAAGCGCACTCCCGCCAGCGCATAACCCGGTATAAAATCAAAAAATCCCCGC
>JACPVD010000161.1 GCA_016191895.1 Chloroflexota bacterium
AAACCGTGAGAATGATCGGCTCGTCCTTTGTGACGATGATGGTGTGTTCGAACTGCGCCGCAATTTTTCTATCCACCGTGCGCAGGGACCAGCGATCCGCTTCCTCGAAGACATGTCCCTTACCGGTGGTGAGGAACGGCTCGACAGCCAGCACCAATCCTTCATCCAGAATGCGGCGGTCTTTCGATTTATGATAGTTGAATACCTGAACGGGGTCTTCGTGAAGTTTATGCCCGATGCCATGCCCGGTCAGATCATAGATCACGCCGAAGCCGTTTCGCGCGGCTTCATCCTGGATTGTCTTTCCAATCAAATTCAGGGGCTGTCCCGCCCGCGCAACCTGCAAGGCCTTTGCCAGCGCAGACTTTGTGGCCTCGATGATTTTTTCATACTCGGGAACATGAGTCTTCCCCACGATCAGCGACGCGCCGGTATCTCCCATATATCCATTCATTTCGGCGGAGACATCTATGTTGATCAGTTCGCCTTCGCGCAGAACATGATCGCCGGGAATGCCATGCGCGATCACCGGTGAAATACTGATGCATGTGGCGCCGGGGAATTGATACATGGCCTGTGGCGCAGACGCCGCGCCCTCCCTTTTCAGAACTTCCGCGCCGATGGCGTCCAGTTCAGCGGTGGTCATGCCGGGAATGGCGCGGCTCATCATTTCCTGTAATGTGACGGCGCAAACGCGGCCAACCGCTTTCAGGTGTTTGATTTCCTCTTCAGAACCGGCGATCATGATTTCATCTTCCCTGATTCGCAATTGTGTAACATCGTGAAATAATTCTCTGGAACCCCGCAACGCATATCCCTGATTTTCCCTGCATAATTCTATCTCCCTGTTCCAGATTCTTCCAATGCGCGGCTCAATTCCTTCACATCGATGGGCTTGCTGACATAATCGTCCATGCCGGCGGTGAGACATTCCTCGCGGTCGCCCTGCATGGCGGAGGCGGTCATGGCGACGATGAACGGCTGGTCCTGTGCGGGAAACTCGCGGCGGATGACCCGCGTGGCTTCGAGTCCGTCCATTTCGGGCATTTGCACATCCATAAGAATGACATCGTAACTGCCGCGCCGCAACGCTTCGATGGCTTCGATCCCGTTCGCCACCGTATCGGGCCGGTAGCCCATGCGATCCAGCATGCGCACGGCGAGTTTTTGATTGACCACGTTATCCTCGGCAATGAGAATTCGCAGGGGCAGGCGGGCGCCCATCTGCGAGTCGTATTCGAAATGTTTGGTATCGCGGGCGGGGACCTTGAAACTTCCCTGCGATAAGACGCCGAGCAACGCGTTATACAACTGCGAAGGCTTGATCGGCTTGGTCAGGAAAAACGCGAAGTGTTCGGTGGCGATCTCGCGGTTTCCCAGCGACGTGAGCATGATCAACGGCAGGGCGCGCACATCGCGCTGTTTGCGAATCTCTGCCGCAAGTTGCGCTCCATCCATATCGGGCATTTGAAAATCGAGGATGGCCGCGTCAAACGCATCGCCGCGCATAATCCATTCAAGCGCTTCTTTTGGATGCTCCGTTTCGACGCAGACCAACCCCCACGATTGTAATTGCAATTGAAGGATGCGCCGGTTCGTGGCGTTATCATCCACAACCAGAATACGCCTGCCATTTATTTCCGAAATGACTTCGCTGATTTTCCTTGCAACGGAAGGCGCCGCTTCGCACTTGACCGTGAAATGGAACGTGGACCCAATCCCTGCCTCGCTTTGGGCCCACATCTCCCCGCCCATCATCTCCGCAAGTCGTTTGCTGATCACAAGACCGAGGCCGGTTCCGCCATACCTGCGTGTGGTGGACGAGTCGACTTGCGAAAAGGACAGGAAGAGTTTGTCCATGCGGTCGGCCGGAATGCCGATGCCGGTATCCTTCACCGAAAAACGCAGGAAGCCGCCCTCGTTTTTGACTTCCATGACGATCTCGCCCTTCTCTGTAAACTTGACCGCGTTGCTCAGCAGGTTGACAAGGATCTGCCGCAGGCGGGTTACGTCGCCATGGATTGCGTCAGGCACATTTGAGTCGCTTTGATAGGCGAGTTCCAGCCCTTTGTCGCTGGCCTGGGACGCGATCAGGTCGAACGCGCTTTCCACGCATTCACGAAGATCAAAAGGCTGGCGTTCGAGGTCGAGCCGCCCGGCTTCGATCTTGGAGAAATCCAATATCTCGTTGATGATGGTCAGGAGGGAGTCGCTGCTGGAGCGGATCGTCTCGGCGAATTCGCGTTGTTCGGGGGTGAGCAGGGTGTCGAGCAATAGTCCGCTCATACCCATCACGGCGTTCATTGGCGTGCGGATCTCGTGACTCATGCTGGCAAGGAAGACGCTCTTGGCGCGGTTGGCAGATTCCGCCGCGTCGCGCGCCTGTTGCAATGTCTCCTGCGTTTGTATCAACTGGGTAATGTCGCGGATGACGATGACGCTTCCGAATTGATTTCCCTTTTTATCGGCAAGCGGCGTGCGCGAAAACTCGAGCCATTGATGTTTTCCCTTTTCATCGAGCAGGACTTCGTCCTTTGTTTGCGCAAGCGTTTTGTATTTTTGGATGAGTTGCGGCCATCGTGACAAGACGTCGGCAATGTCTTTGCCGATTGGTTCAGAATCAAGCCCGAGCGAGAGCGACGCGGCGGGGTTGATATCCACCACGCGGTTGTTGAAGTCGAGCATGATCACGCCGTCGTCCATTCCTTCGATGACGACTTCGCGGGCGATCGGCGCGAGGTCGAGCATGCGATGACGGACGAGGGCAAAGGCAAGGCCAAGTCCGGTAATCGAAAACGCAAACGGCGTGAGGTCGATGTAGATGGGCAGAAGTTGAAAAATGGTGATGATGTTTGCCACCCAGGGAACGCTGATGGCGACGAGAGTCCAGATCATTTGCCAGCGATATTGACGCGGCCATTTGAGCAATGCGCGGACGATGAGAATCAGTCCGGTGAGCAGGGCAAGATAAGAATAGGGGGCGTGAATGCGCCAGAACCACCAGCCGTTGACGTCGCTGGTCAATAAAAATCCGCCCTCACGAACAAGTTTCTGGCTTACCCAAAACCACGGTCGCAGGGCCGGGGTGAAAACGACAATGAGCGTTAGGATGGGAATGGCAAGCAAAAGTTTCAAACGCGCCGGGGAGAGCCACTTCAATTGGCGGCCGGTGTATTCCACGCTAAAAGCCAGCCAAGCCAGCGGAGTAAAGACAATGGAAATAAATGTAATTCTCTGCCAGAATGTTTTCAGTTCAAAGGATGTGCCCGCCAGTTGTAGAATGTAGGTGGATGCCCAAAAGAACAGCAACGCCATCATGATCGCCAGTTGAGTCGCGCCTTCGGCGCGGCGGTTGCGGTAGATGTACACGGCAAGGACGCCGGGCACGATCGCGCCGATGATCAAGGGGAAGAGGGATGTGGAGAAGGCGTAGTTCATGCGGACTGGTTGTTTATTATAGCCCCGCGCTACTTGAAATCAACCGATGTTTTTATTAAGTCTTTCCAAAACCACCCTCTTCAACCCGACTTGCACATCGTCCCATGATCGCTCCGCATCGACGACGACCCAGCGCCCGGGTTCCTGCTTCGCCAATTCCAAATATCCCTTGCGGACTCGTCGGTGGAACTCGACAGTTTTGGCGTCCATGCGATTCCAATCCTTGTCGTCTTTCTTTCTATCCAGTCCAACTTCCACATCGAGATCGAGCAAAACCGTCAGGTCTGGGGTCAGGCCGCCGGTGGCGTATTTCACCAGCCTGCGGACTTGCTCCAAATCCTGCTGGTGCCCGTAACCCTGATAAGCAATCGTCGAATCATAGTAGCGGTCTGAAATAACGATTTCATTATCAGCGAGTCGCGGCTTGATGACCTGTTCCACGATCTGGGCGCGCGCAGCCTGATAGAGCAGGGTCTCGGTGCGTGGATGCATTTCCGCGTTC
>JACPVD010000143.1 GCA_016191895.1 Chloroflexota bacterium
AGGTCTCCCGATCGGCACGTTCCTGCGATACTTCACCTCGAGTTTACCGGTAAACATAAAACGCGGATTCTGCGGATCACTACCCATATGCGCCCGCCCGGAAATTTCGTCTATCAATGCGGCAACGATTCCCCCATGCAATACGCCGGGGTATCCCTGAAAATGATCCGGCGCAATGTATTCGGTTTCCACTACGCCAGGTTCAGTTTCATACATATGAAGATGCAGACCAACGGGGTTTTCCAACCCGCAGATGAAACAATGACGTGAATTAGGCTGTTTTATTTTTGACATGCGACGGATTATACTCTGGCTATGACCCAGCCCAATATTTTCATCACCCGCATCATCCCCGACCCCGGCCTGCTTCTCGTCAAGGAGCATTACTTCCCCGATACCTGGCCTCACGACCCGCCTCCCACGCGGGAACAACTCATCGAACGTTCGCGTGGCGTGGACGGCCTGCTCTGCCTGCTGACCGAACGCGTCGATGCCCAACTGATGGATTCGATTGGCCCACAGCTAAAGGTCATCAGCAGCATGTCTGTCGGTGTGGACCATATCGACGTGGCGGCGGCAACGGCGAGAGGCATTCCCGTCGGCAACACACCCGGCGTGCTGACAGATGCCACTGCCGACCAGGCCTTCGCGCTCATGCTTTCTGCTGCAAGGCGAATTACAGAAGCCGAACGATTCCTCCGCGCCGGCAAATGGGTTACCTGGAGTCCAAGCCTGTTGCTCGGCGCGGATTTTGCCGGCGCGACGCTGGGCATCCTCGGCTTCGGGCGCATCGGGCAGGCCGTTGCCAAACGCGCGCGGGGATTCGATATGCGGGTTCTGTATCACAGCCCGAACGCGCAACCCATGTACGATGCCCAATCGACCGACCTTGATACCCTGCTCCGCGAATCAGACTTTGTCTCGATCCACGTCCCATTGAATCCTAAAACAAGGCATTTGGTGAATGCGGAATTCTTATCGAAGATGAAATCCAATGCCGTTCTAGTCAATACATCGCGGGGCGGTGTGCTGGATCAAACCGCCCTGTACGACACGCTGAAGTCCAACCGGATCTTCGCCGCCGCCTTGGACGTGACCGACCCCGAACCCTTGCCGATGGATTGCCCATTGCTCGAATTGGAAAACTGTCTCATCGTGCCGCACCTCGGAAGCGCCAGCAAAAAGACTCGTGATATGATGTCGCTTCTCGCCGCGCAGAATCTGGTCGCCGGGCTCAAAGGGGAGCGATTGCCAAACTGCGTAAACCCGGAAGTATATGATCGGACTCAAACGTCTCCAGGTGTTTGAGTACTCGCATCTTCCCAACAAATTGGGGTGTGGGGTGTTGTGAGCGCGCGAAACGCGCTCACAACACCCCACTTTCCCCTTCTTTTTGAAAAGATACGAAGATGCGTCGCACCATATTGAACAGGACAAATCTCACGAGTAGATTCTCCAGATTCATTGGATAAATCCACCCGTTTGGCGCGACGCATATCCTCTCCTCAGGAGTCAAATGTTCAAGAAACTATCCGCAACCTACCACGAGTTCCCGCGCACATTCTGGGTGGTGGCAGGGACGCACTTTATCGATGTGATCGGCAACACCCTGCTTATGCCGTTCTTCGCCTTGTATGTGACGCAGAAGTTCAACGTGGGCATGACTCAGGCCGGCATCATCCTTGCCACAAATTCGGTGGCCGGCCTGATCGGAAGCACGATCGGCGGCGCCATGGCAGATCGCTTCGGCAGGCGCGGCATCATCCTGTTCGGGTTGATCGTCAGCGCATTTAGCGGACTCACCCTCGGCTTTGTCGACAAGTTCTATTTTTTTTATGGCCTGTCGGCTTTTGTCGGGTTAATGGGAAGCGCGGCGCATCCCGCGCACCAGGCCATGATCGCGGATATCCTCCCGGCCGACAAGCGCTCCGAGGGCTTCGGCATGATGCGCGTCATCTCCAACTTTGCGTGGATCATCGGCCCAACCATCGGCGGGTTTCTTGCCGCCTATGATTTCCTCTATCTCTTTTTGAGCGATGCCGCCATTAGCACCATCACAGCAATTCTCGTATTTCGCCTGCTTCCTGAAACCAAGCCCCAGCCGAAGGAGAAAACCGATCACGAGACTCTCTGGCAAACGATCAGCGGATATCGCGTGGCCTTGAAAGACTCGCCATACCTGGCCTTTATCTTCGCCTCGATTTTGATGATCCTCGTCTATCAGCAAATGTATACCTCCCTGTCTGTGTACTTGCGCGACGTGCATCATGTCGATCCGCAGTTTTACGGGCTGGTCATGTCGTCCAGCGCGGTGACGGTGGTGTTGTTTCAATTTTGGGTCACGCGGGTCATTCGCAAGCACCCCCCATTTCTGATGATGGCCGCGGCGACATTCTTTTACCTGATCGGCTTTGGCATGTATGGATTCGTTTCCACGATTCCCCTCTTCGTTTTGGCAATGGTAATCATTACCATTGGCGAGATGATCGGCATGCCCACCAGCAACGTCCTCGCCGCGTCGTTTGCCCCCGAGGAAATGCGCGCCCGCTACATGGCGGTTTTCGGCCTGACGTGGACCGTCCCTTCGATGATCGGCCCCTGGGCGGTGGGACTTGTGTTCGACAATTTCAACCCAACCTATATCTGGTATATTGACGGTGTATTATGCGTGATCGCCATCTTCGCTTTTTACTTCCTGCATCTTCGATTGGGCGCAAGGGAACAGTTTCAGCAGGCGAAGAAAGCCTGAGCGCAATCTTTAAAGGTAAAAGGAGTGTGTCATCCCAATAAATTGTGTGGTGTGTTATGAGCGCGCTTCGCGCGCTCATAACACACCACACCCCTGATCACCTTACACTTGTTTCTCCCCCCAATGAATGGCAATCGTTCCGAACATCAACCGCTCGAAGCCGATTCTTTTGAATCCCGCCGCGGCCATGCGCGAGGCCATCTCTTCCGCGGTGACAAATCCTTCGGTGGTTTCAGGCAGGTATCGATACGCCTCGCCGACTCCGGTCAACAGGCTGCCGAGAGTTGGAATGACAACATGCATATGAATCCAGATAAAAGGGGAAAGAATGTTTTTCTTCGGGCGCGTCGTATCGAGGATGACGATGCGCCCGCCTTTTTTCAATACGCGGAATTGCTCGGTGATTCCCCTTTGCAAATCGACGACATTGCGCATGAGAAAGCCGGAGATGACCGCGTCGAAGGACGAGTCGGGGAAGGGTAGGCGCAGGGCGTCGGCGGTGGAGAAGTTGAGCGCGCCATGTTTCTTTCCGACGCGCATCATTTCCAGGGTGAAATCTGCGGCAGCGACGCGGGCGCGGGGAAACTGCAAAACGGCCTCCCGCGCCAAATCGCCGGTGCCCGTTCCCAGGTCGAGCAGGGATGCGGAGTTCGTCATCCGCGCAAGGTTGACGACTCGCTTTCTCCAGCGGATATCCTGCCCGCCGGTCATGAGTCGATTCATCAGGTCGTAGCGTTTGGCGATGCGCGTGAACATGTCCTGAATGTATGCGGCGCGTTCATTTCCTGTGAGTTGTGTCATGAAATCTCCCGAAGATAATTTGCGCCATTATAAGTTATACTGCCCGCCAACACCCCACTTCCCCCTTCTTTTTGAAAAGGTACGGGGCCAATTGCCGAAAAATATCCACACCCCCTGGGCGAAGTTAAAGGGCGAACTTTATTGGGAGCAAAATACTTGACCGAACAAACGACCCACTGGCAGGCATGGGGATTGGCGATCCGCCCACGGACTCTGCCCGCGGCGGCGGCGGGTGTGCTCACGGGAAGCGCGCTTGCATGGCGCGACGGTTTTTTTCAACTCGACACGGCGCTGGTTTGCCTGCTTGCCGCGTTGCTTTTGCAAATCGGAAGCAATCTTGCAAATGATGTTTTTGATTACGAGCGCGGAACGGATACGCCGGAACGACTCGGGCCAACGCGGGTGACACAGGCGGGCCTGCTTTCTCCCATGCAAGTGAAAATTGGAATGGCGATTGTTTTCGCGCTTTCTGTTTTTCTGGGTTTGTATCTTGCATGGCTGGGCGGATGGGTGATCGTCCTCATCGGCATTGCCGGAATCGTTTCAGCGATCGCATACACCGGTGGGCCGTTTCCGCTTGGCTATTACGGGCTGGGCGATGTCTTTGTGTTTCTCTTTTTCGGCCTCGCCTCTGTCGCAGGGACATATTACGTGCAGGCCGGGTCTGTCTCCCCCGCCGCGTGGTGGATGACGATTCCGCCCGGCCTGATCGTCACTGCAATTTTGGTGGTAAATAATTTGCGCGATCTCGAAAACGACCGAAAGGCGGGCAAGTATACGCTGGCCGTAATCTTCGGCGAACGATTTGTAAAAATCGAATACCTCTTCTGTCACCTTGCCGCGTATTCGACCCTCCCCATTCTGGCATGGGCAGGGATGATTCCATGGGGATCGTTGCTTGCATGGATTTCAATTCCAATCGCGTTTCGCACAACCCGAACGGTGTTCACTCAAAAGGGACGTCCGCTCAACGCCGCGCTTGCAGGCACAGGCCAGGCTGCGTTTGCGTTTAGCGTTTTGTTCTGGATGGGGCTGATATTGTCATAGCTGTTTTGGTAATCGAGTAGGCGGCATCTTTTCCTCCGCTGTATCGAGACCACAGATGCGTTCCATCCATTTGTGGTCTCGGTGCGTCCCGCAACGAACGCGGGGCTACTCGACTACCTGACTATCCAACCACACAACTAACTCACAAATTTCCACTTGCACCATTTTCGTTCCAGCCAATCCACACTGTAGTACATGCCAAGTCCGAGCAGGCTCATTGCAATCACCCCCGCATACATGGCTGGGTAATAAAATAACGTACTACCGTTATAGTAAATGTAATAGCCAAGCCCGTATTTTGTGGCGAATAATTCTGTAATGTAAAGCACTGCAACCGCCGTGCCGATGGATTGTCGCAGTGCGGTCAATATCCCGGGCAGGCTGGCGGGCAGGTACACAAATCGAAAGAGCGCCCTGCGCCCCGCGCCAAGACTGCGCAAACTTTGAATCAACTGTGGGGGGAGTCCGGCCGCCTGATCACGCACCAGCACCACGATTTGAAAAAACAGAATCAAAAAGATGATGGTGATCTTTGCGAGGTCGCCGATGCCGAGGAACAACAAAACAACGGGGACGAACACTACTTTGGGAATCGGATACAGCAAATAAATGATCGGGGAAAAAATTCGGTCGAGTCGTTTCGACCCGCCAACTGCCAGCCCTAAAGGGGCCGCGATCAGCACCGACAGCGACATCCCCGCTATCACGCGCCACAGACTATGGATGAAATGGACGATCAGGTCGTTGCCCAGTTCCTGCGCAAAAACGATCAATACCTCCAACGGCGCAGGCAAAATGGGACGGTTGACGAGCATGGCGACGACTTGCCACAGGACAATAAGCCCCGCGGCAGAGAATAGAAGATCACGCCGTTTCATATTTCTACCCTCTCCCCTCGGGAGAGGGCAGGGTGAGGGTCTCCCCGCATTTCCTTCCACAGCAAATCGCATAGATCGCGGAATTTCCCGCTGTTGCGATAATCGTCATCGCGCACATGCGGATTCTCGAACACGCGCGGCGACGCGCCTACCAGCAGAATTTTGCCGCCCAATGACGCCGCCTCCTCTATTGAATGTGTGACGATGACCAGTGTCAGTTTTTGTTCTTCGCACAGGGAAAGGGTCAGGTATTGCAGGTCTTCGCGGGTGATTGCGTCGAGCGAGGAAAAAGGTTCATCCATCAATAGCAGATCCGGCGATAAGGCCAATGTCCGCGCGATGGCGGTGCGTTGACGTTGTCCGCCCGATATTTGGGATGGGTATTTATCCGCAACTTCATTCAATCCCAACCTTTCCAGCCAATATTCCACTCTGTTTTCAGGCTGAAAATTTTTCGGGGTGTGTTTTCCATCGTCGCCATAAAAACCACGCACACGTAAGCCAAGGCCCGCATTTTCTCGCACCGTTGCCCATGGGAGTAATCCATAATCCTGCAGGATCAGTCCGCTGTTCGGGCGTGGACGTGTGAGGCGTTCGCCATCGATTTCGATTCGGCCATGTGTGGGAATCCGCAAACCTGCAAGAAGATATAGCAAGGTTGTCTTGCCGCAACCCGATGAACCGAGGATCGCCCACGTCTCTCCGCGTTGAACCTGCCAGTTAAAACCCTGGAAGATCGGGGAGTTGGGTGTGTAACCGAAGGTGAGGGATTGAGCGGCGATCATGTTTCATTTGTTGGTCGAGTAGTCATGCGTGTTCGTCGCAAGGTGTATCAAGACCAACGTATTTACATAAAAGTGGCGGCCTCGATATGACATTCGCCAAAGAACGGCGAATGTCCACTCGACCACCAGATGACTGTCGTTTGAATCGATATTGGTAAATAGCGCCTATGCGGGCACAACTTCAACTGCGTTTGTCCATAATTCGTATTCGCTCAAATCCAATTTGTCGCTCCATGAAATACCATAACCGCCCGCATCCACTTTAACCTGCTTAAAAAACGCCTCATTTTCCAGCGGCTTGAACATATCGTGCTTTTCAATAAGAGGTTTGCAATCGTATGTTTTCTCTACTTCATTTGAAAACTTGAGCAGTAATTTTTTATTTGACAATGGTTGAACAAATAAGACTTTTGGCGTATCCATATATCTACTCCAATCCGGGCAGTTGCTTGAGTTCGTTTGTCTCCCACATGCGAAGCAATTCGCTTTTATACTCAGATGCCCATTCTTTGACCAGCTTATGCGCTCGTGATGGGAGATCGCCCTCCATCATTTCCAAAGTTTGGATACTGTAAACTGCGTTAAATTCACCGTAGACCGCATGAAAATGCGGAACGCCATGCTCGCTCTGGCTGAAATACATTTTGATGATGATGCCGTAAAAACGGGCAATTACTGGCATGTTTTGTTCTCCTGTAAAAAGTATACCATCACGGAACATCACTAAAAAGTGACAGCCATCCATTCTTCGGGGCGGCTGTCACTTGATTATAACGGGAACAACTGTCGGCTAGGGAAGAAGCGAGGGATTGACCGAGTCCGCATAGGAAACGTCAACGCTCAACATTCCTTTTTCCTTTACCCATGCCAGGGCGTCATCCCATTCCTCTTTGGTGGGGATGCCTGCGATGGGAAAGGGCGGAATATTGTAGCTTTCAAGCAACGGCGGCGGGACGAGTTTCTGGTCGCTCAAGACGTTGATATATTTTTTCGGGTCTTTGTTTAGCATGGTTACTGCTTCTTCAAATGCGGCAAGAAACGCCTTCACCGCTTCCGGGTTGGCGTCGATGACTTCTTGGCGAAAAGAGATCACACTGAAACCGTATTCGGGGTGTTTAGAGTCGTCGAGCACGATCACCGCGCCTTGTTGTACAGCCAGCGCTCCAAGCGGATCGGGAAGCACGCCCGCATTGAGTTCGCCCGAAGCAAGCAAGGCCATGCGGTCGGGAATCTTCGGAACGGCAATGGTTTTGATCTCGTCGCTGGTCAGGCCTTCGGCTTGCAGGAGTCGCTCGGTGACGTATTCGATGATCGTGCCTTGCGACACGCCGATCTCGATTCCTTTCAATCCCTGCGCGTCGGTAATTCCGCTTTTAGCGGAGGCAATGATAAAGAAGTGACCCGCGTTTTCAGTGGGATGTAACGCATAACGGACTGCCTGTACTTGAACTTTTTCCTTGTTGAACAACATGACCGAAATCGTCTCGTTAACCATACCGTCAGCCTGACCAGCCCCAACGAGTTGATCGCGTTCCGGGGCGGATGCGACAGGGATGAACTCCACGTTAACGCCATGTTTTGCAAAGAGACCTTCCTGTTGCGCCACAAACATCGGAAGGGTATCTATGATCGGCAGGACGGCGATCTTCAATGTAGAGACCTCCTGTTGTGGAGGCTGGGTTGCGGCAGGAACGCATGAAGCCGCCAATAACGCAATAGCGAGGAACATAAACACAGGCTTGATTCGATTCATTCTTTTTTTCTCCTATTTTTATGCGGTTTCCCGCATTTCAGATAAAGCGGAGAATAGCGGAATCAAAAGGTCACGTCAAGTGACGCGTCTCATGTTATCTTTATGACATTTGCTTTAGAATCAGGGCAATCTGCCCGCCCTGCCTTTGCGCAAGTGTATAATTCGGCAACGCTTCGACGCATGAACAAACATCCCTTTCGAGTAACCCTCCTGCTCTGGCTGGTGTTATGTCTGACAGCATGGAACGCCGTCCGCTTGTGGACGGCGCTTGCATGGCAAAACACGCTGAATGAATTTTCGGCGCAGCCTGCGCCAGCCATCACCGCCCTCAGCGGCGGGCTTTGGCTGACAGTGGGAATCGTCCTCGCATGGGGCATTTGGCAGAAAAAGGCCTGGGCGCGGATATTGCTCCTCGGGGCCACAGGCAGTTACACGGTCTGGTATTGGAGCGAGAGGCTCATCTGGCAGGGGCCGCGCCCCGATTGGCTGTTCGCTGTTGTAGTAAACTTGGCGGGGATCATCTTCATCCTATTCACGACGAAATCACTGACGAGAGAGGCTTATGAGCGAGCAATCGAACATCCAAAAATTGATTGAATTGAAAACGCAATCGCGGCTCGGCGGCGGACAGGCCCGCATCGACGCGCAACATAAAAAGGGACGGCTGACCGCGCGCGAACGACTCGACCTGTTGCTCGACAAAGGCTCCTTTCGCGAAGTGGACGCGTTCGTCGTCCATCGCACAACCGACTTCGGACTCGACGAGCAAAAATTCATGAGCGATTCTGTAGTAACGGGCTGGGGAACCATCGACAGCCGCCTTGTGTATGTATATTCGCAGGACTTTACCGTATTTGGCGGAAGCCTCGGCGAAGTGCATGCGGAAAAGATATGCAAGATCATGGACATGGCGATGAAGAGTGGAGCGCCGATCATCGGCCTGAACGACTCGGGCGGCGCGCGCATCCAGGAGGGAGTTGTATCGCTTGCGGGCTACGCTGATATTTTTCTGCGCAACACTCTGGCGTCTGGAGTCATTCCACAGATTTCGGCGATCATGGGACCATGCGCCGGCGGCGCGGTGTATTCCCCGGCATTGACCGATTTCATTTTCATGGTGCGCGATACTTCGTATATGTTCGTGACCGGCCCCGATGTAGTGAAAGCCGTGACACACGAGGAAGTGACGCAGGAGGAACTCGGCGGCGCAAGCGTACATTCGGAAAAATCGGGCGTGTGCCATCTCGCAGCAGATAGCGAAGCGGATACGCTGTATCTCATTCGCAAACTGCTGAGTTACCTGCCGCAAAACAACATGGAAGACGCCCCCTTTGTGCAGGGGGACGATCCATTACGCATGGAAGAGGGACTCAATAACATCATCCCCGACGATGCGAACAAGCCATACGACATCAAGGATGTGATTCGCATGATCATGGATGGCGGACAGTTTTACGAAATCCACGAGAATTACGCGATGAACGTGGTGGTGGGATTTGCGCGCCTGGGCGGCCATTCGATCGGCATTGTGGCAAACCAACCCGCGGTGCTGGCCGGCGTGCTGGATATCGACGCGAGTGAAAAAGCGGCGCGGTTTGTGCGCTTCTGCGATTCGTTCAACATCCCCATTATTACTTTTGAAGACGTGCCCGGCTTTTTACCCGGTACATTTCAGGAGCATCATGGCATCATCCGTTCCGGCGCGAAATTGCTTTATGCCTATTGCGAAGCGACGGTTCCCAAGTTAACCGTCATCACCCGCAAGGCCTATGGCGGCGCATACTGCGTGATGTCTTCCAAGCATATTCGCAGTGACGTGAACTTTGCCTGGCCGACGGCGGAGATTGCCGTGATGGGACCCGACGGCGCGGTGAACATCATTTTCCGTAAAGAACTCGAAGCGGCGGAAGACCCCGTACAAAAGAAAGCCGAACTGGTGGCCGATTACAAGGAAAAATTTGCAAATCCCTATGTGGCTGCGCAACGCGGATACATCGACGATGTGATTGAGCCGAAGGAAACCCGTCCGCGTTTGATCAACGCGCTGGAAATGCTCACCAACAAGCGCGACGCAAGCCCCGCGAAGAAACACGGGAACATTCCGCTATGACGACTTTGACGACCAAAGTTACGCGCTCGCTCATGTTCAAGAAAGTGCTGGTTGCAAACCGCGGCGAGATCGCGGTGCGCATCATCCGCGCCTGCCGCGAACTCGGCATCGGCACAGTGGCCGTTTTTTCGGAAGCCGACCGCAACGCGCTTCACGTGCGCTATGCGGATGAAGCGTATTTGATCGGCCCCGCTCCCTCGCGCGAATCGTATCTTCGCGCCGATAAAATTTTCGATGTCGCCAAAAAATCGGACGCGGACGCCATTCATCCCGGCTATGGCTTTCTCGCGGAACGCGAAGACTTTGCCGCGAAATGTGTCGAATTGGGAATCAAATTTATCGGGCCTAAACCGTCGTCCATTGCGGCG
>JACPVD010000132.1 GCA_016191895.1 Chloroflexota bacterium
CGCATGCGGCGACTGAATCTTTGCGATGGCTTTGGCAACTTCCTCAAAACGTCGGATGAAATCAGCGGCGGATGCGAGCCCGGACTCAAACACAGTAACCGCAACCCCCTGGCCGGTTTGCTGATCCCTGCCGCGATAATTGACCGCCAACCCGTTCCCCCTGATTTGCTCCTCGATAGCGTATCTTCCAAGAACAGTTTTCTGTTTCATACGACCGTCCTTATCCGTCTGCTTTCCTTCGATTATACATCTCAACAGTATCCCCTTAATAAATTGGGGTGTGGGGTGTTGTAAGCGCGCTTCGTGCGCTTACAACACCCCACTTTCCCCTTTCTTTTTGAAGGAGGCCTACGGCTTCAATACAACAAAATTGTCGAGGATCACGTCCACGCCGGGTTGGGCGAAGGTGCCGGCCAGCAGGCCCACGTCGCCGGAGGCCAGCGTTTTATCCTGCACGGAGGCCATTTGAAAGCCGTTGACGTAAAACGCGAGCGTATCGCCGGCGCAATCGGCGCGAAGATGGTTGACGGCCAGCCCGGTCTTTATATTGCTATTTGCCGCCATCTCGCTTTGACCCAGCAGGATCGCCTGTCCGCTGAAATAGATGCCGATGCCATAATATCCATCGCTGGACATGAGGAAGAAGTAATAGTTGGCCCCGTCATAGCGACAGATCAGGCCGATGCGGTTTTCATCGGGACCGCCGAGTTTGCCGGCATCCACTTCCATGCGGACATCGGCAAAGTTTTGCTGCGGCGTGGACCAAAAATTGGTGTTGACCGCATTGACGAGGATTCGGTATCCGCCGCCGTCGTAGTCCATTGTGCCTTCGGCGGCGGTGAAACGATCCCAGCCGGAGATTGGGCGCGAGAAGTCATCCTGAAACAAGACACCACCGGAAGGTACGGATTGATCCAGCGGGGCGGAGGTGGGCGGCGCGGCGGGCGTGGAACACGCGAACAGAACAACGGTCAGCAATGAGAGGAGCGAAAGGGATCGATTCATGAGAGGATTTTATCACGGGGATGTTTGCGACAAATAAAAACGTCCGAATTTTCCTCGGACGTTTTTTGTTTTTTCAAAAAGAAAGGAGAAGCGGGGTGTTGCGAGCGCACGGAGCGCGCTCGCAACACCCCGCACCCCAATTATTTACATGGTGGTGGGTTATTTCTTTTCAGCCGTTTTCTTTGTTTTTGCCGGCTTCTTCACGCCTGCGGACGCCTTTGCTTTTACAGCAGGTTCCTGCGGTGTTTCCTTTTTTACCGGCCGGGTGCGAAGGGCATTCGGCAAGTCCAGTTCAAGTTCGTCGTCGTCCACTACGGCGGTTGTCTTTCGCGCAGATGGTTTGGATGCCGTCTTTGCGCGGGGTTGTTCCGTTTGTTTCGGCGCGATCTGATAATCATCTTCCCAGCCTTCGGCGAAGGCAAATTGAAGTTTGCCATACCTGACGAGCAGCATGACTGCGCCTGCAACCGCCATCAGCAGCGAAACCAGCATGCTGTAGGTCATGAACGAATCGCCGATGCGCGGCTGGTCGGGGCGGAAGAATTCGATGAAGGCCCGCGCCAGTCCCGCGCTCAATAACCAGCCCGAAAAGATCGTGCCGGGTTTCATCTTCTCTGCGTATTGACGCGAAATCCAGATCAACAACAACGCAAGCAGGATGTTCAGGATCATTTCGTAGGCAAAGGTCGGGTGAAAACGCGTGGCTTCTACGGGAAACTGACTCAAGTCTGAATATTGCGGGAGGCGATGCGAGGCTTCGATCGAGATTCCCCAGGGGAGTTTTGTCGGCGGGCCGTAGAGTTCCTGATTGATGAAATTCGCGGGCCGCGCCAATGCCTGTCCGATAAAAACGGCCGGGGCAATGGCATCGAGAAACAACCAGATGTCTTTTCCAGTTCTCATTAGATAAATGAGCAGGGCAATTGCGCCAAAGAGTAACCCGCCGAAGAAGTGCAATCCGCCTTCGGGGATGTTCAAAATCTTGCCGGGGTTATCCGTGTAATAGGAACTCCCTCCAAGAATATTGTTGACCACATACCACAACCGCGCGCCGAGAATGCCCACCGGCAACACCCAAATGAGCGCATCCCAGATGCTTTCGCCGTTTTCCCCGCGGCGGCGAATCTCGCGTTCCGCAATCAGTGTGCCGACAACTGCGCCGATCATCACCAGCACGCCATACCAGCGTAAAACGATGTCGAGGCCGAGAAGTTTGAATTGGAAAATTACAGGGTCTATCATTGATTACCTCTTCTAAATGTGAATTGGACTTCCCTCCGCGCCATGCGCCGCTTCCATCAGGGTTTCGGAAAGCGTCGGGTGCGCGTGGACGTTCCTTGCAATTTCATGCGGTGTGAGTTCCATCATACGGGCGAGGGTGAGTTCGGGCAGAAGTTCGGTCACTTCGGGGCCGATCATATGCGCGCCGAGAATCTCGCCGTATTTTTCATCCATCACGATCTTCACGAAGCCCGCATAATCGCCGAGACCAAGCGCCTTGCCGTTCGCCTGGAAAGGGAAACGGCCGATCTTGATGTTGTATCCCTTTTCCTTTGCCTGCGCTTCCGTATATCCAAACGACGCCACCTGTGGGTGGCAATATGTGGCGCGGGGCATCATATCGTAATCGAGCGTCACGGTTTCGTGGCCGCCGATATGTTCGGCGCAGATGATTCCCATCGCCGAGCCGACGTGCGCCAGCATCAGTTTGCCGGTCACATCGCCGATGGCCCAGATGCCGGGGACGTTCGTTTGCATCTTTTCATCGATCTCGATAAAGCCGCCGCGTTCGCTGATTTTGACTCCAACCGCTTCGAGTCCCAGCCCATTGCTGTTCGGCGTGAAAGAGGTTGCGACCAACACCTGGTCCACTTCCAGGGTCTCGTCTGGCAGTTTAACCTTCACCTTGTCGCCGCTGACGGCGATGCTTTCAAATTTGACCCCGGTCTTGATCTTGATGCCAGCCTTGGTCAATTCCTTTGTCAATTCCTTGCTGATCTCTTCGTCTTCGCGCGGCAGGACTCGCGGAAGCAACTCAATGATGGTCACATCCACGCCGTAGGAATTCCAAATGGTGGCAAACTCCACGCCGATGGCTCCCGCGCCGACGATCACTGCGGACTGGGGGAGTGTTTCCTGCATGATGGCTTCGTTGTATGTGACGATTCTTTTGCCATCCACCGTCACGCCGGGGAGCATGGCCGCGCTCGCGCCCGTGGCGATGATGATATTCTTTGCTTTGATCTCGACGTTCTGTCCGTCATTTCCCGCAACCGTAAGCGTGTCTTTCGATTTAAACGTCGCCGCGCCCATGAACACGGCGATGTTATTTTTCTTCATTAAAAAGCCGATGCCCTTGACGAGCCTGTCCGAGTTCGAGCGCGAGCGTTTGAAAGCCACGCCATAATCCAATTTGAGATTATCGAACGAAAAGCCGAAATCCTTTGCGCGGTGACGAAGCGTATGCGCCACTTCCGCGTTTTTGAGCAGCGACTTGGACGGGATGCATCCCACGTTCAAGCACACGCCGCCCATCCATTGCTTATCCACAATGGCGACTTTTTGTTTCAATTGAGCCGCGCGAATCGCCGCCACATAGCCCGCAGGTCCCGCGCCGATGACAACCACATCAAAATTTTCTGCCATGAAAATATTCTCCTGAATCTTAAGGTAGGCGCGATTATACCTTTAACCTTTTGCCATTATGTCATTACGAGGAGTGCCTCAGCCCGACGAAGCAATCATCCTTGCCATGGTGGGATTGCTCACCGCGCTGGCGCGCGGCGCAAGTGTCGGGCTAACGCCCTCGCAATGACGAGTTGAGGAACTCAACTGTCCGATCCCACGCCAACTGCGCGGATGCGGGATCGTATTCGGGGCGATCGTCCTCCATGAACCAATGAGCGACTCCCGGGTAGATGTGAAGCGTATAGTCCACGCCGGCGTCCTTCATTTGCCCGAACTTTTTATCCACCCATTCCTGCGGCTCCCATTCATCGTTATCGCTGAAATGTCCCATCACTTTCGATGTGATCCTGCTGACATCCACGTCTTCGTTGCCGTAAAAAACAACCGTTGCGTCGATCTGCTCGGGCGCAGACGACGCGAGAATCAACGCCCAGGCCGCACCCATCGAAAAACCGATTGCGCCAATCCCGCCCTTCGTCATTCCGCGCAGATGATCTTTCGCCGCGAAAACTGTTTCGCCGATGAATTGCCCGTCGCTTTTTTCCATCAAGGCTTTGGCTTCATCGATGGTCGTTGCAATTTGTCCGTCGCGAAGATCGGGCGCGAGGACGGTAAACCCCTGCCCGGCGAGGCG
>JACPVD010000133.1 GCA_016191895.1 Chloroflexota bacterium
CCCAAACGCGCGCGCCTTAATGGGTCTGGTGGTGATGCTCGACACGCCGAGCATCGTCGGCACAAGCATTGCAAAACAGGAATCGATCATCATCAAGGACGCCCAAAATGATCCGCGCCACGCCCGTTCCGTGGACGAACATACCGGCTTTGTCACCCGCTCGTTGTTGACGGTGCCGCTCGTGCTGGACGATAAATCCATTGGCGCAATTCAGGCTGTGAACAAGCGCGACGGCCGTCTCTTCGACCAGGAAGACCTCGATCTATTTCGTTCCATCGCCGACAGCGCCGCGGTGGCGGTGAACAACGCCCAACTTGTGGCCGACCTGCAAAACAGTTACGACCTGACCCTCGACGCCCTCTCCGCCGCCCTTGACCTGCGTGACCGCGAAACCGAGGGACACTCACGCCGCGTGGTCGAGTATACGTCGCGCCTTGCGGAACAAATCGGGCTGGACAAGGAAACGATCAAAACCATCCGCCGCGGAGCATTGATCCACGACATCGGTAAGATCGGCGTGCCGGATCGGATCCTGCACAAACCCGACCTGCTCAACGATGACGAACGCGCCATCATAAACCGGCATCCGCAAGCCGGGTATGACATGCTTTCCGGCATTCCCTATTTGCGCGGAGAAATTCAAATCGTGATCTGTCACCAGGAAAAATGGAATGGCACAGGCTACCCCAACGGTTTACGCGGCGAGGAGATTCCCATCGGGGCGCGTTTGTTCGCCATCGCCGACACCTTCGACGCGCTAACGTCAGACCGACCATACCGGCTTGGAGTTCCCTACACCGCTGCACGCAAAGTCATCGAGGAAGAATCAGGCGAACAGTTCGACCCAAAGGCTGTGGAGGCTTTTTGCGCCATCCCGGAAAAGGAGTGGATGCAAATCCGTGCGCGGGTGATGGAAGAGACGGCAACAAGACGGAATTCAAGAAAGTGAGTTTTACACATCCCATTCCATCGCAGAATTTCGGCAGCGACGGCCCCGATCTGTTCTTTTTACACGCCAACGGGTATCCGCCCGGATGTTATCGCCCGTTATTCGAGTCGCTTGCGAAGCACGTTCATATTCGGGCGATGATTCAACGCCCATTGTGGCCGAACAGCTGTCCCGAAGACCTGCGCGATTGGTCGCCCTTCAGCGAAGATTTGATTCGATTTCTGGACGAAAACGCATCCTCCCCGCCGACGGTTGTCCTCGGGCATTCGATGGGCGGGATCGCCGCTTTGAGGGCCGCCCTGCGCCGGCCGGATCTGTTTCGACGATTGATTCTGCTCGATCCGGTTTTGCTTCCACCGGCCTTCATCCTGTTGTGGCGAATCGCGCTTCGTTTAAACTTTGCGCACCGCTTTCATCCGCATATTGTCGCTGCGTCGAACCGCCGCCGCGAATTCGACGATCTCGGCCCTTTGTTCGAGCGCTACCGGGGCCGCGAAACGTTCAGATACATGGACGATGTCGCGTTGCGCATGTATATCGAGGGAATTACACGCCGCAAAGAAAACGGCGGTTATCAATTGTTATACAGCCCCGAATGGGAGACACGGGTATACTACGCCAGCATCTGGAACGACATGGACATCTGGCGCGCGCTTCCAAAATTGAACATCCCCACGCTGATTCTTCGCGGCGGCGAGACCGACACTTTTTGGGCAGGCACGGCGCGAAAAGTGATTCGGCTCAACCCGTCGATTCGCGTGGAGACGATTCAAAAATCCACACACCTTGTTCCGCTCGAAAGACCGCAGGATGTGGCAGATAAAGTCATCGACTTTTTGAAATAGAAAACCGGTGACTGTCGCTTTATTTTTGGGGATTGTGTTCCCGTAGCATAACTGCGAGAACAACCCAGCGGGTTTCTCCAGCGGTTGCACTGCTGGAGGCATGATGAGAGCAACTTCACAGCAAGGGTACAATTCCACGATGCAAAACAAATTCATTCCCTACATCGCGCTTGCCATTGGCATCAGCGCGCTCAGCCTTTCCGCCATGTTCGTTCGCTGGGCAGACGCGCCGGGCACAGTCACCGGATTCTATCGCCTGCTGATCTCCACCGTCTTTTTTACGCCGCTCTTCCTCCGCCAGCAAAGACGGCTTGACCCCATCGAAAAAAGATACCTGCTCTTTCCATTCCTTGCCGGTGTTTTCACCGCCTTTGATTTTGCGTTTTGGAATTCCTCGCTGAAATATACGACAGCCGCCAATGCCACATTGCTTGGTAACACAACCCCGTTGTGGGTGGCGTTACTCGCCTTCTTCATTTTCCGCGAAACATTGCGCGGCATTTTCTGGCTGGGACTGGTCATCGCGTTGGCCGGCGCAATTTTGGTCATGGGCGCGGATTTCCTGACCCATCCCACCCTCGGTCTCGGCGATTTAATGGCAAGCGCGGCGGCGATTTTTTATGCGTCCTATCAAGTCGTCACCCAGCGCGGAAGAAAACACATCGATCCGCTCCGCTATATCTGGCTGGTCGGCGTCAGCGCGACAGCTGGCATGCTGGTCATAAATCTCCTTTTGGGGAGTAACCTCGCAAATTATCCGCCGCAAACATGGTTGATCTTTTTTCTCACTGCCATCGTCTCGCAAATGATCGGCTATCTTGCAGTCTCGTATGCGCTCGGGCATTTGCCGGCGTTCATCGTCTCGCCCACGTTGATCGGCCAGCCGATTCTCACCGCCGTCCTGGCAATTCCCATGCTTGGCGAAATTCCAACCCCCCTTCAATGGATCGGCGGCGCGATCGCGCTGGCGGGCATTTACATCGTCAACCAGTCGCATTTGCAGGCGCAGGAGAAAACCCCGAATGCATAGCGGATTTGATATACTTCGGCAACCGATCACTGTAACATAACGCATTCAAAACGACAACAATGGACATTGCCCATGGAAATCATAACCAGCGTTGAACAGGCCCGCATCCCCGTGACCGTGATGCGGGTGCGCGGAAAAATCGACTCGTCCACCTTTCAGGCGTTTCAATCCAAAGCGGAGGAGTTGATCGGAAGCGGAGCGCGTCACCTTCTCGTCGATTTGGCCGATGCGCCCTTTATCAGCAGCGCCGGCCTTCGGGCGATACACAATATTTTTAATCAATTGCGCGCCATCCATAAAGACATGAACGACGACGATCTGCGGAAGAGCATGAGCGCCGGCGCGTATAAATCGCCTTATTTGAAAGCCTGCGGCTTATCCCCCGAAGTCCGTGAGGTGTTTACGCTCGGCGGATTCGACATCTACATCGAGAGTCACGAAGACACCGGGAGCGCCCTGGCTTCGTTTTAGCGCAAACAATTTATCATCTCAATAAATTGGGGTGTGGGATGGTTGCGAGTATGCTTCGCGCTCGCAACTCCCCCACTTCCCCCTTCTTTAAGAAAGGGCAAACAGATGGAAATCAAGTCGTCAGTTGAAAATGGACGGGTTCCTGTGACGGTCGTAACCGTATGGGGCAATGTCGATACAAATTCATTCGAACCGCTTATGTCCTTTGTTCAAAAATTGATCGACGGTGGCGCGCGTCATTTCCTGCTCGATCTGGAGAAAGTTCCCTACATGGGAAGCGCGGGCCTGCGCGTGATGAATTCCATGTTCAACCAGCTTCGCGCGCTCAGTTCCGACATGAGCGAGGACGACGTGCTGAACGCCGTCAATGAGGGGACGTACAAGTCACCCTATCTGAAACTATTGAACATGTCAACCCAGTCGCGGGTGGCGTTTGAAACCGCCGGCTTCGACATGTTCCTTGAAACACATATCGATTTGAAGGCTGCGATCGAGTCGTTTTAGAGAGTAGCGCACGGTATTTTATTGAACCGCTTTTCGTCGGGATTCTTAACGCAAAGTCGCAGAG
>JACPVD010000134.1 GCA_016191895.1 Chloroflexota bacterium
CTTCGCCCGACCGGCCTGCGTCCAAAATTCATGGATAAGATAGAAGCCTCGGGCATCCATTTGCCTCCCTCGATCTTCGGCATCGGAGAACGACGTCGTTATTAACCCATGACAACCTTTACCTGGATCATCATCGGCATTTTTGTCGTTCTCGTCATCCTGCTTATCGTGGGAGTGCTCATTTCCGCGAACAGCGAACGTTCTCTGGTTGAACAACGCCTCGGACAATACCTTCAGGGCGAAGGAGTCGGTGACGCGCAGACCGATGGTTCGGCGTTGACCGACTGGGTGAATAAGCGGGTGGAAAAATCGTCCACGGGCGACCGGATTTCGCGCCAGTTGGCGCGTGCCGACCTGAAATTCAAAGTAGCCGAATACTTTGCTTTGATACTTATTTCCTCTATCGGTACCGGGGTGATTGCGTGGCTGCTAAGCGGATCAAATATCGGTCTTCGGGGTGGAATTTCTTTCGTCGCCGGGGCGGTGATTGGCACGCTCTTTCCACCCGGATATGTTCGCAGACAGCAGAAGAAGCGCCTGAACAAATTTAATGATCAATTGTCTGACATGCTCAACCTTACGGTGAACGGCTTGCGCGCCGGTTATTCCACCATGCAGGCCATGGAGGCGGTGAGCAAGGAATTGCCCACCCCAATTTCAGATGAGTTCCGTCGCGTCGTTCAGGAAATGCAGCTGGGCGTCCCGATGGATACGGCGCTGGATAACTTGTACCGACGCATTCCCAGTGACGATCTGGATTTTGTGATCACCGCGATCAACGTTCAACGCGAAGTCGGCGGAAACTTGTCGGAGATCCTCGACACAATTTCATTCACCATTCGCGAGCGTGTCCGCATCAAAGGTGAAATCCGCGTATTGACCGCGCAGGTGCGAACATCGGGTTCGGCCATGGCGCTCATCCCCATAGTTCTTGTGGGTTTTTTGTGGTTCCTGAATCCGGAATACATGAATTCATTTTTCGACAAGGGTATATGGTGCGGCGTGGGGGCATTGTCGCTGGCGGGTTCCCTGATCATCAGCGGGTACTTTGTCATGATGCGGATCGCAGATATCGAGGTATGAGATGGACACGCTGCAAATCGTGATTTGGGTCGTTGTTGGATTAATTCTTGTAGGCGGCATGATCGCCCTTATAGTTGTAGGCAATCGCGCCGTGTCCGAACAGGATAACGAGGAAGACCCATTGATGGCGCGCCTGGCTGAATTCAGCGAACGCGGGGAAGTGATCTCGCTGGAGCAGATCGAACTTTCCCAGCCGTTCCGCGAACGCGTTATTCTGCCTATGATGCGTCGTTTTGGCGAGTTGTCGGCGCGTTTCACTCCCCAGAAGGTTTTACTCGATACAAGCAAGAAGCTGGAACTCGCCGGAAACCCGGGACGGTTGGATGCGGCCACTTTCCTGGCCATGCGCTTCGTTGTGCCGGTGATCTTTGACGGTTTCTTCCTGCTCATCGCCCGGCTTGCCCCGGACCCCTGGCCGATTGGCCGGCTGTTGTCAATACTTGTGTTATTCGGGCTGGTGGGATTCTTTTTTCCGCAGCTGTGGCTAACCAGCAAGATCCAGGGGCGGCAAAAGGAAATCCGCAAAGCCATGCCGGATGCCCTTGACCTGCTCACGATCTGCGTGGAAGCCGGTTTGAGTTTCGACTCTGCTATGTCCAAAGTAAGCGAGAAATGGGAAAACCAACTCTCACTGGCCTTCGCGCGCGCCATCCGCGAGGTTCAGCTTGGCAAGCTGCGCCGGGAGGCGTTGCGCGATATGGCGGATCGCCTCGGCATTGCGGAGATGACGAGCTTTGTCGCAGCAGTGATCCAGAGCGAACAATTGGGGGTAAGCATGGCGAAGGTTCTGCGCATCCAGTCCGAACAAATGCGCATGAAGCGCCGCCAGCGCGCGGAGGAAGAAGCCCACAAAGCCCCGGTGAAGATGATCTTCCCCATGGGACTGTTGATCTTCCCGTCCATATTGATCATCCTTCTCACTCCAGCCCTGATCCAGATTACCAACGTTCTCGGTTCCGCCTTTCGATAAGGAGACCATACAACTGTGACCAGTTCGCGCTGGTCGTATCCGCTTTACCGCCTGGTCTGGAGCAGTCTTGACTGGCTGTTTCCGCCTCGTTGCGGCGGATGCGGTAAATTGGGATCGCGCTGGTGCGATACCTGCCAGGAAAAAACCCCGCGGCTGGATGGAGTTTTGTGTGAGAAATGCGGATTGCCGATTAGAAAACCAGGCTTGTGTGATCGTTGCCGCGCCGAACTGCCGCCCTACCAGGCTTTGCGTTCGTGGGCGGTTTTTGATTCCCCCGTTCGCCAGGCACTGCACAAGTTGAAATATCGCCGTGACATGGGATTGGGGGATGCTCTTGCAGTCCCGATCTCAGAATTCACCGTATCGCTCAACTGGCCTTTTGAAGTTGTGCTGCCGGTCCCGCTTGGACAAAAGCGCATGAGGGAACGCGGGTATAATCAAATTGCCTTGATCGCCCATCCGCTCTCTCTTTCGCTGGGCCGGGAATATCGTCCGGCTGCGTTGAAACGCAAAAGGGAGACCAACTCCCAGGTTGGGCTTTCGGCCATTGAGCGCCGTGAAAATGTCAAAGATGCCTTCACTGCCGACCCGCGTTTTATTGGGGGGAAGACCGTTCTCGTGTTGGACGATGTCGCTACAACAGGATCCACTCTCTCGTCCTGCGCAATGGCGCTTCTTCAGTCCGGAGCGAAAGACGTGTATGCTTTGACCGTCGCGCGGGCGCTGCCCCACCACGGTCTCGATAAGGTTTAATCCCAATCTCACAGGAGTTCCTGCCATGCCACAAAACGTTGACGTCCAAACCCGCAATATGGAAATGACTGAGCGTATCAACGACTACGTTTCCAAAAAATCCGAAAAACTTGTCCGTCACCTCCAGCAGATCGAAGAAGTCCGTGTAGAATTAACCTATAACAAATCCGCCCGCAGCGAAGCCGACCGTTACACTTCCGAAATCACAGTGCGCGGCAAGAAGATGACCCTCCGTACCTAGGAGCGCGCAGACGATGTGCGCACCGCGTTCGAGTCCGCCCTCGACAAAATAGACCGCCAGATCGAACGCTACAAAGGCAAACACTATCACGGGCGTGGCGACGGGCGCTCCGCCGCGGAAGCCGCCGAACCGATTATTGACGATGAAACGGGCGAGCTATCCCCGCTCGTGGCACGGCGTAAAAAATTCGTCCTCGTCCCCATGAATGAAGAGGAGGCCATCGTGCAAATGCGCGACCTCGGCCACGATAACTTTTTTGTCTTCTACAATGCGGAAACCAGCAAGATCAATGTATTATACAGACGCCGCAATGGGAGTTACGGCCTGATTGAGCCGGAAGTCGGCTGACCTTGATGGAAACCATTAGAGTCTTTCAGGAACTTGAATGGAAATTCTGGATTTTGATGACGATCTGACCGACGCCGGGCTTGCAAATGACAGGATCAACGCTTCGCAGGTTGAGCAATCTATTCAACAATTGCTAGCTGCCTTCGGTGAAAATCCCGGCCGTGAGGGCTTGAAGAACACGCCTCGCCGCGTGGCGCGTATGTACCGCGAACTTCTCAAAGGTTACAGCGTAGACCCCGCTGCCATGATCAACGGAGCGCTCTTCGAAGTCAAATATGATGAAATGGTCATCGTACGCGATATTGAATTCTACAGCCTGTGCGAACATCACATGCTTCCCTTCATGGGGCGCGTCCACGTGGCCTACATCCCGAACGGAAAAGTTCTCGGCATTTCGAAAATTCCCCGCGTGGTGGACATGTACGCCCGCCGTCTACAGGTGCAGGAACGCATGACCAGCCAGATCGCCGACTTCGATCTGGTGGGCGGGCGCCTGGA
>JACPVD010000137.1 GCA_016191895.1 Chloroflexota bacterium
AGGAAGGCCGCTCCATGGCGCAAAAATCCATTGCGGATGGAAGCGCGCTGGAGAAATTCCGCGTGCTGGTGCAGGCGCAGGGCGGCGACGTTTCCTATGTGGACGACGTGTCGAAGTTTGAGCGGGCAAAATTCGTCGAGGAAGTAAAGGCCCCTCGAAGCGGAATCATTTCACAGGTCCATGCGAGGATCGTGGGCGAGGCGGCGGTGACGCTTGGCGCGGGGCGATCCAGGAAAGGCGAATCCATCGATCATGCGGTCGGATTCCTCGTCCATAAAAAAGTGGGGGATCGGGTCAAGGCGGGCGAGTCGTTGTTTACGATCCACGCGAATGATGAGGGGAAACTTTCTGAGGCGCGTCATTCCGTGCTGGCCGCTTTTGGATTCAGCGATGAATTCGTATCGCCACTTCCGCTATTTTACGAGTAAAATAGCGATATTCTTGCAATTGGTCCGCAAACCAGGCATACTTGAGTGTCTGTTCAAAAGAAAGGGGAAGTGGGATGTTGTGAGCGCGAAGCGCGCTCACAACATCCCACACCCCGAATTATTGAGAGGATACATACTTGACTTAGGAAAACGGTAATGGCAAAAGTCTCATTGCGAATCTACGATCGTGAAATCGAAGGTCTCATCGAACAGGGGAACACCAATGAAGCCATCGCGCATTGCCACCATATTTTAAAGACCTTCTCCAAACACCTTGGAACATACCGACTGCTTGGCAAAGCCTATCTCGAAGCCAAACGTTACCCCGAAGCCGTGGATGTGTTTGGCCGCCTGCTCATGGCTGTGCCGGATGATTTTGTGGCGCACGTGGGTTTGAGCATCATCAACGACGAGGATAATAAACTTGACGACGCCATCTGGCACATGCAGAGGGCGTTTGAAACGCAGTCTTCGAACCCGGCCATTCAAGCCGAGTTACAGCGTTTGTATGGCCGTCGCGATGGCATGGAGCCGCCGAAGATTCGCATGACCCGCGGCGCATTGGCTCAAATGTATATGCAGGGCGAATTGTATCCCCAGGCCATTGCCGAAATTCGCGCTGTGCTTTCACAGGAACCCGACCGTGCCGATATGCAGGTGTTGCTGGCGCGAGCCTTGTTCCGCGCGGGCCAAAAAGCCGACGCCTCGGATATGTGCGCCCAATTATTCAAGCGTTATCTTTATTGTTTCGATGCGAATCGAATCATGGTCGATCTTCTGCCGGCCACCGCCGATACTGCTGAAAGCACGCAGGTTTATCGCATGCGCGTGAGCGAAATGGAGCCATACGCCAATTTTGTGAAAGGTTCTGTCTTTCAGGTGGACGATGTTCCCGACGCTTCGATCAACCTGGAACGGCTCGATTACAAAGAGGAAGAACCGCAAATGGGACAGGGCTGGGGCGCCACCCTCGGGCTCGGTACTGGCGCGTTATCCACCCCGATGCTGGGCTCTTCGACTTCATCTTCATCCGACGAACAACCCGATTGGTTGAAATCTGGCGCGTTTAGCGAATCCCCGGTGCAGACGGGCGGGTTGCCTGCCGACGAATCCCAGCCGGCTGAAAATATCCCCGATTTCATGCGCAATGCCGGGTGGGGTGAATCTACCGGTTCGGAACAACCCACATCGATGTTTGATGAAGAACCCGCCAGCGGCGACCTGACTCCAGCCGAAATACCCGATTGGTTAAAAGGGCAGATTCCCGCCGACGCTTCGCAACCAGACTCGCCTTCGCCTGTCTCTGCGCAAACGGTTGATACTCCCGATTGGTTGAGCGGACTCGGCGGCACACAGGAGTCTCAAGACACTCCTGTGACTCCCAAAGCCGATGTTCCCGATTGGCTGCTTGCCGCCAGCGCCATGCCTCTACCAAATGAAGAACCTGCACAAGCCACAGACTCAATCATCTCAGGAGACGCGGCACAGCCGGCGAATCTCCCCGATTGGCTGGGCGGATTGGGCGATTCTAAAACCGCCGAATCTGTAGAACCAGCCGAAATCCCCGATTGGCTTGGCGGCGCGAAATCCGCAGAACCGCCGCCGCCGACCGGATCAAGTGACGTCCCCGATTGGCTGGCCGGTATCGACGACAAACCCTCCGCTGGAACGCAGCCGGGCGAAGTTACCGAATGGCTCAGCGGACTTGACGAATCGAAACCATCTGAGCCTGCGCCTGCCGGCGCCCCGGATTGGTTATCAGGGCTTAATTCTGCGGAACCTGAACCTATACAGCCCGCCGATATCCCTGATTGGATGGCAGGCGCCGAGTCGAAGAATCAGCCCGCGCCGTCTGTGGAAAACCTCGGCGCATCGTCGCAGGAGCAGGATGATGCCGTTGCATGGCTCGAGTCGCTTGCGGCAAAACATGGCGCGAAGCCCGAAGAGTTGGTCACCGATCCCAACAAGCGAAGCGAGACTCCGCCGGAGTGGGTCTCGCAGGCGCAGACCATCGAACAACAAACGCCTGCCGCGCAGACTCCCGCGCCGTCTGTGGAAAACCTCGGCGCATCGTCGCAGGAGCAGGATGATGCCGTCGCATGGCTCGAGTCGCTTGCGGCAAAACATGGCGCGAAGCCCGAAGAGTTGGTCACCGATCCCAACAAGCGAAGCGA
>JACPVD010000138.1 GCA_016191895.1 Chloroflexota bacterium
AGCAAACCATGAGCACAAAAACAGACGTCCTCATCATCGGCGGCGGACCTGTGGGGTTGAGTTGCGCGTATTACATTTTGAAATCCGGGCGCGGCGTCACCCTGATTGACTCGAAGGAGATCGGCAAAGGGAGCGGCTCCGGCAACGCGGGGCACATCGTGCCAAGTCATGTCATTCCGCTGGCCGCGCCCGGGGTGGTAACATCCGCCATCAAATGGATGCTCGACCCGGCGCACAGTCCGTTTGGGATGAAGGTCAGCCTCGACTCGAAATACATTTCATGGCTTCTTCAATTTGTAATGTCGTGCAGTGAAGCAAATGTACAGCGCGGGATAAAGCCGTTGAATGACCTCGGCCGGTTGAGCGCGAAAAATTTCGCGCAGATGGTCGCGGAGGAAAAGTTCAAGTGCGCTTATCAGGAAATGGGATTACTCCATTTATTCAAAACCGAAAAAGCCTTCAAGGATGGACGGCACGAAGGCGAATTCATGCAAAAGCACGGGGTACCGGTCAGTGTTTATGACAAAGCAACAATTCATGAAGTGGAGCCTGCCGCGCTGGACGACGTCATCGGCGGCGTGCATTTCACCGGCGACTCGCATCTCGACCCGGCCGAGTTTCTACGGTTATTAAAGGAACGAGTCCGCGCGATGGGTTGTGTGATGATCGAGAATACGCCGGTCACGGGGTTTGAGTCGGCGGGAGGAAAGGTTCGGGTTGTGCGAACAGGCTCGGGGGAGTTCGAAGCGGAGCATGTCATCCTGGCGGCGGGCGCGTTTACTCCATCGCTGGCTCGCGATCTGAAATTAAACGTCCCCATCCAACCTGCGCGCGGATACAGTATGACCATGTCTGCCACGACTCACATGCCGCGCCATGCGTTGATTTTGGGAGAGCGAAGAGTCGCTGTTTCGCCGATGGGCGGACTCTTGCGATTCACCGGACGACTCGAAGTGGGCAACGGAAGCCTGGCGCCAAACCCGGTCTGGATTCGGCGCATTGAAAATTCGGCGCGGGAATATCTGCGAATCGATAAAACACTCGACGTGAAGGAAACCTGGGCAGGGTTGCGCCCAACGACTCCCGACGGCATGCCGATCATTGGATATTCGCCAAAGCACGGCAATTTAATTCTTGCCACAGGCCACGCCATGCTTGGGCTTTCTCTCGGCCCGGGGACGGGCCAGGTTGTGGCGGAATTGGTCAATGGACGGGAGACGGCGGCTGAGTTGAGTCCGTTTGGGATGGGGAGGTTTGGAAATTAGAGATTGGAGATTAGAGAGGAGGGAACGTTGTATAATCGCACAAGGTGAAATTATGAATACCAAGAAGATACGAGTGCGTTTTCCTTTTTCAAAATATCTGGCTGACGAATTACGCGCAACCGTTCCCGCACATGAAATGTCCGTGTTTGTGGAGAACGTTTTAGCGCGTGAGATTCGCCGTCGAAAATTGCGCGAAGCAATCAAAAACGCCTTCGGCGCATGGACAGACGAAAACCATCCCGAACTTGCGACATTCGAAGATGTCAATCGCTGGGTCGAAGACGGGCGAAAGGGTTTTGCTCGTGATTTGTCCATTGATTGAAAAATACAACGGCGCTATTCACTGATCACTTGCCACCGATTATCCATTGCTTTTCGCCGTTCATTTTTTACCAATCCCCAATTACCAATCCAACCCGGCGCTTACGTGTTCTCTTCGTCATGCGTATCGATGTGACCGGGCTTTTCCTTCCCCAACTCCAGCGAGCGCTGATAGGCCGCCCACACGGCGCGTGAGATCGCTGTGCGGAATCCCGCCTTCTCCAGATAATACAATGCCTCGGCGGACGTTCCGCCCGGCGATGTGACTTGATTCCGCAATGTGGCCGGATGCCTGCTCGCGGCCTGATAGTACGACGCGGAGCCTTTGATGGTTTGCAACACGAGTTGCTCTGCAATGCGGCGCGGGAAACCCATGTGGACTCCGGCGTCGATCAGGGCTTCGGTGAAGAGGAAGACATACGCGGGGCCGGAGCCTGACAATGCGGTTGCCATATCAAGATAAGATTCGTCCTCGACGAAGACCTCCTCACCCAACGCGCCGAGAATCGATCGTGTCATTTCCTGCTGTTCTTGTGTTACTTCCTTCGACGCCGCCCAGACGGTAATTCCTTCCCCGATCTGTCCCGGCGTATTCGGCATCGAACGGACGATGGCCTTGTGCTTGAGTCCCGCGCTGATCTTCTTGATCGTCGCGCCCGCGATAATGGATAACACCAGCGCATCGGAACGAACTCCTTTGAGCCCCTTCATTACTTCCGTGAGTCTCTGCGGCTTCACCGACAATACGACCACGTCCGCTTCGTGAATGGCGGCGGCGTTGTCAGTGGTGGTTTTGATTCCATATTTCTTGTGCAACTCTTCGCCCCGTTCCTCGCGCGGCCCGGAAGCGGTGATGTTCTTCGCCTCGGCCAGCTTTTTGCGCAACAATCCCGCGATCATGGCTTCTGCCATCACACCGGGGCCGATAAAGGCGAGTTTCTTTTTTAGCATGAGGAACTCCTGTTATTTCCCCTTGATCATCTGCCGCGCCACCTGCATCAACTCGTGCGCAGAGCGCAATGTTCCTTCGCCGACTTCGCCGAGCATTTGCGAGAGTTCCAGCAAACGAGCCTCGCTTTCCAATGCTTCGACGCGCGTGATCGTGCGGCCATTGCCAACAAGTTTCTGCACCTGATAATGCTGGTCACCAAAGACGGCCAGTTGTGGAAGATGCGTGACGCAAAAGACCTGATGCGTGCGCGAGAGATTCCAAAGTTTGTGTCCCACCACCATACCCACGCGCCCGCCGATGCCCTGATCGATTTCATCGAAGATCAACGAAGGCACTTCGTCGGCTTTTGCCAGCACGTTTTTCAATCCAAGCATCAGGCGCGAGGTCTCGCCGCCGGAGGCGATCTTCGCCAGAGGCTTGAGTCCTTCGCCGGGATTCGGGGCGATCAAAAACTCCACGCGGTCGAATCCGTTTTGGTCGAACGCAATGCGCGAGCCGTCTGCCATGGGCGCGCCGTTCGCGTCGGGCCTGACTTGAAAGTCCACGCTGAATCGGGCGGATTCCATCTTGAGATCGCTGAGTTCGGATTCAATACCCTTGCCCATTGCGGTTGCGGCGGCTTTGCGTTTTTCAGAAAGCGTCTTTCCCTGTTTGGCAAGTTTTTCAAGCAGTTTGGCTTCCTGCATTTCAAGTTCGTCGATGCGATCCGCCGCGCCGGTGATGGTTTCCAATTGTTTGCGCGCATCCTCCCCGTAAGCGATGACGGCGGGGATGTTTCCGCCATATTTGCGCGTGAGCGAGTGGATCAGATCGAGGCGTTCTTCCACATCTTCGAGTCTCTTTGGATTGAACTCGATCTCTTCGAGATAATCGCGCAACCCGTGAATGACATCCGAGATCGTATCCAATAACAGTTCGGCTTGATTGGCAAGTTCCGTCTGTCCTTCATCGATTTTTGCAAGGGCGGCCAGCGCCTGCGCGGCCTGTCCCACCAAATCGGTGGCGGCGGGCATTTCGGGCGAGCCTTCATCCAAAACAGCCAGCGCCTCCTGCGCGTTTTGCGCAAGCGACTCGGCGTTTGCAAGCCGGTCGCGTTCCTTGCGCAGTTCATCGTCTTCGCCGGGTTTCAACCGCGCCGATTCGATTTCCTCGGCTTGATAGGTGAGCATTTCGATCTTGCGGTCCGCATCGGATTGCGCTTTTCGTAATTCACTCAACTCGCGCCGCAGGTTTAATAATGAATGGTAGGTTTGTCGGTAGTCGCTCAAGGGGCGACCCACTTCCGCGAAGCGATCGAGCAGGCCGAGGTGCGCGCGGGGATCGAGTAACGATAAATGTTCCGCCTGCCCGTGAATGTCGATCAACAACGCGCCGAGCTCCTTCAACAATCCAACGTTCACCGTGCGGCCATTGACCCGCGCCACACTGCGTCCTTCTTTGCGGACTTCGCGCATGAGTGTGACGTATTCGGGGTCGTCCAACAATTCCTCGCGGGTGAGGACGGCATGCACCGCGTCTTTTTCGGGACCGTTGAGCTGGAACACTGCTTCGACAAATGCGGCGTCTGAATCGGTTCGCACGAACGTCGGGTCGGCTTTTCCACCGATGAGCATGACCACCGCGTCGAGGATGATGGATTTGCCCGCGCCTGTTTCACCGGTGAGGATGATAAAGCCGGGGGCAAAACGCAGGTCGAGTTTATCGATGATGGCAAAGTTTTGGATGTGAAGTTCGGTAAGCATAGGCTATAACTGAATCCCTGAGATACGCGCATAAACAGTATAGGCGGCGACCGCCGCGTAAATCCCAAGCATGATGAGCGAGAACATGTCGCCGATATAAAGTTGGAACAAGGCAATCGGCAATGCGCCAAGCACAACACCCATTGCGCAAAGAATGAACAGGTTTCGCGAGCGGCGTTTGCCCGTGGCCCGCAATGTAATGTTGGAAATGAAAACGCCCGCGCCGCCGGCAATTGCGAACGACACGAAGATCATATAAAAGCCGATAAACGCGGATACGAACGCCAATATCCCGCTTGCGATCAATGACAGAATGAACGTGACTCCGAAGCCGGTCAGATAATCGTACCAAAACGCGGTATCGAATATTTTTTTGTGCTGGCTGACACACTCTTTGCAAAGGTAGCCGGTGGGTGTGCGCTGGGCGCAGGAGGCACAGATATAACGCTCACAGCGTTTACAGCGCAGGCTGGTCTCGCGGCCGGGATGGACGTAGCAATAGGTGGCGGTGGATATAGATTCGGTCATCTTGGAAATCCCAATGAGTTTTCGTTCATGTGCGCGGTGAGGTTGCGATAGAAATAGCCGGGGTCGCCGAAGCGCACAAATTGCGCGGTGACCTCGGCAACGGTCACATTCACATGATCGTCTTCCATTAATGGCGTCGGCGGCTGGCCGTCCACGCTGAGAACGGCGTTCTCACTTTTGACGACGATACTCACCGACGACCCCTCCGATAACACGACGGCGCGATCCACGGAAAGATGCGGCGCGATGGGCACAAGCAAAATATTGCGCAACTCCGGCGGAAGGATCGGCCCGCCCGCCGCAAGCGCATACGCCGTCGACCCTGTGGCCGTGGATGCGATCAACCCGTCGGCGACGTAACTGGTCAATTGCCTCTCATCCACAGATGCGGTCAACCGAACGGGACGCAGGTTTTGTCCGCGCCCGACGACGACTTCATTCAACGCGTTGGAACTTCCCAAACTCTCACCGGCGCGGATGTGTTCGGCGCGAAGCATCATACGGTTTTCGATCCATGCTTCGCCGCTCAATAATTTTTCAAAGTACTCGCGCCATTCTTTTCTATCGATTTGAATCAGGAATCCGAGCCTGCCGAGGTTGACGCCCATGATCGGGACCCCACATGGGGCGCATAAGTGGCCGGCGCGCAGAACGCTTCCATCCCCGCCGACGGCGATCAGCATGTCGAATTCGTTTTGCTTTACCCGTCTGCGCAGGTCTTCGTCGTACAACGATCCGCAGGGCGCGTCGATTCCTTTTTCGTTGAGAAAGGATTTTATCGCTTCCGCTTCCGCAAAGGCCTCGGGCATTTTGGGATATGCCGTCACAACAGGATGTTTGGGTATAAATGAAGCAGACATGGTGTGGCTATTATAAGAGAAGTATGGTCGAAAGTCACAGGTCAAAGGTTGAATGGTCTTTGACTTTCAACCTTTGACCTTCAACTATTTTCACGCCAAACTTTGCTCGCAGATGTTTCGGTATCCGCATTTGGCACAGCGGCCGGCCTGTTCGTGCGAGCGCGGCACGTCAGTCTTGTGTTCGTCGCGTTTCATTTCCACGAGCAGGTCGATCAGGGATTGTTCCAACTCGCGGGTGTAATCGACGGCGAAATCGCGGTTTTCGTAGTGAATGATTCCATAGGGCGGGCGGTTCTTGTAGGTTTTCTCCACCAACCGGCAGTAGGCGGCCAATTGATAGATGTGCGAATCATACGGCGCTTCCGGCGCCCGGCCGGATTTGACCTCTACGGGGATGATTTTGCCATTTTTCTCAACCAGGTAATCGGGCTTGCCGGTCAGTTCCAATTCGGAATCAAAGAGGGGTTTTTCCACTTTGCCCCAGCCGCGCGTGTCGGTGTAGATGATGCGTCCGCCGGGCAGGCCGGCCTGTTTCAGTTGCGTAGAGGAACGACGGAAGAAGAAAAAGGCGAAGAGGAGCAGGGCGAGTGCGAGAAAGAGCATGGGATGGGAAAGGATGAAAGAGGAAAGAAAGTAATCAGTGAGCAGTGAACAGTAATCAGTGGTGGGATTGGAGCTTTTCGGCGAGTCGGATGATGCGGGCAAGGCGGGTGAAGGCGGCACCGGAGAGGTCGTCGTTGCGTTTTTTGAGGGTTTTGATGAACTGGTCTTTGTTGGATTCGTTCACGGCGGGCAGGGTGCGCTCGGCGTGTTGGGGAACTTCCTTTGGCCGACAGACGGATAAATGTTCGAGCAAATAAGGGAAGATGGCTTTGTTGTAATCGTCGTTTGCGGCGGCGGTATACGCCAGCGCCGACATGGAATTATCGACCGTGATGACGGAGCCGCTCTCTTTGGCTTTTTTGATATCATCCAAATGCTTGAAAATAACATCGGGGCGGACTTTGGCGATCTCCGCAAGCGCGGTCATGGCTCCCCAGACCATGTTGTTGTGTTTGCTTTTCAACAGTTTGATAAAGTCATCGGCGTAGGGGGCAATAAGATTCGGCTCGATGGCGCCGATCTCATACATGACGTGAACGCAATCCCAGTGGATGTTCTTGTTTTCATTGCGCATGTTTTCGGCGATGACACGGATGCCGGCTTTGTCGTCGCGGGCAACGAGATCGCGCGCAAGATCGAGGTTGGGGGTTCTATCGCGCCGTGTTTGGGGGTATGCAAGACGGGTCAGGACGTCGGACATGGTTGGAATCACAGTTGCGCGGCGCAGTAGGCTGTCAGCAGGGCAACGGCCGCCAGAAACAGAATCAGGCCAACGGTCCGATAGAGACCCGAGGCAAGGACGACACGTCCATGCCGGTGGTGCAAGTCGGTTCCGGCGGCGAGTTCGGCCTGATTCTCCGATTCCACGCCGCGTTTGCGATAATGCCATGCGCGGCGGCAGTAGAGATAACTTCCGATTTCAGAGGCACGGACAATGGGCATGCGCAAAGTATAGCACAAATTTTCTATTGGAGGTTATGATAAACTTGCGCAAACAGGGCTTTCTTAAAGTCAGCCGCAAGGGGGGTGCAAAAAAGACCTTCCTCGGATATGCTTTTGTGTAGCGCACAAAGGAT
>JACPVD010000048.1 GCA_016191895.1 Chloroflexota bacterium
CATGGCTTGTCTCAACAATCTCGTGATCGGACTTGTGTCTACCAAAACCCATTTTGCTTATCTCCCGCATGCCAGGCGCTTCTTCGACGCTCACCCCTCCCATGCTTTCGTTCTTATTTCTCGACTTTAAGAAAGCCCTGTGTCATGGGATTTTGTCTATCCACCGGCATTTGTACTGTGAGAAGTAATGCGGGGATCGATAAACATATAAACAGCCAGCATGACCAGAGTCAATGCGCCGAAGATCGCGTACATCCACTGGCCGCCGAGGCTTTCCAAAAGGATTCCGCCGACGAATCCGCCTGCCGCCGCGCCAAAGCCGAAGATCATCGAGCCGAAGACAGCCTGCGCAGTGGCGCTCAACCCGGCCGGGGCGTTTTCACTCGCGTAGGAAACGCCCGCCACCCAAAGGGCGGGAAAGGTAAACCCGTTGATCAACTGAAAGACGAGGATCCCGGTCAGGGAGGTGAAAAGCGAGAAAAGGATCAGGCGGAGGCCCGTCGCCGTCATGGCAATGACCAGCAGTCCGCGCGGTTTGAATCGAATCAGCAATCGATCCGCAAAGAAAAGCACGGGGATTTCGGAAACGGTTGCGAGTCCCAGTGCGAGTCCCATGTTTGATTCGCTGATCTGCAACTGCGCCATATACGCAAAAAAATAATTATTGACCGTGGCAAACGCGGAACCGCAGATAAACGCCATGAAAAGGAACAGGGTAAATTTACGGTTTACAAACAAGGCGCGCATCCCATGCCGGAACGAACCCCGCTCCTCGCTTCTCGTATAAAAAAATTTCTGGCTGATCAATAACGCGATTGTCATAAACAAGGCGAATATCCAGAATGCCCAGGGCAATCCATTTTTTTCGACCAGAATCGCGGCAAACGGGGCGATCAACCCCCAGCCGAGAGTCCCGCCCATGCGCACGCGGCCATACAAGTGTTTTTCTTCTCCCAGCATCGATATGGCGGCGCTGTCGGCAAGCGAATTCGACGGCGCGGAAATGAAGGAATACAGAAGAATCAAAATCAAGACCGGAAGGAACACCTTAAGAAACGGCAATATAACGATCAAGACCACCATGGCCGCCAACGAGACGGTCATCACCAGACGATGACGATGCGTTGTATCGGCGATGCCTGTCAAAAATGGCGCGCCGACCAGCGCAATGAGCGGGGAGATCGCCGCAAGCAGCCCGATCTGCGCGCCGGAGAACCCGATGCTTTGGTAGTAGAGGACAAGATAGGGGAGGAAGGACGCCATCCCGGCGAAGAACATAAAGTAGAAGGCAAAGGGCAGGATTTTTCTCGTTTTGTCGTTCATGGCATCCTATGGCGCAATCTTGACTTCAAACACGGGTAAGACCCGCAACTGGCCCTGAATTTCATAGATACGCTCGTCGATTTTTACCGCGCCCATCTTTTCGTAAAAACCCCGCGCATTGGGATCCGATTCGACCTTCAGAACGGCAGATTGTTTCGCCCTGCACTGCTCGAGCGCGTGATGAAAGAGTTGAGCGCCGATTCCCTTCCCCATCGCTTCGGGCGCGATCCACAGATTCTCGAGCCACAAGTTCGCTCCGTCCTGTTTGAACGAGTAAAAACCGACGGGCGCATCCTCATCGACAGCCGCCCATACTTCATTTTCTAAAACATACGCCGCGCTGAAACTCAACTGCGGAACCCACTGTTCGATCCATGCTTCGGGATATTTCCAATGGCGTTTGGCGGCGAGACAGATTTGGGTTAAGCGCGATGCTTCTTCCGGGAGGGCACGGCGAATCGAGATCATGGCTTGAATTGCGCCGCCTGTTTTATGACGTCATCGAAATGTAACTGGTCGTGATAAATTCCAATTCGCAGCGCGACGATCAGATTACACCAGCCAAAGAGCGGATCGAAGAGATACAGGTTTCCAAGCACATCTTCGTCCCTGCCTTCATAAAACTCGCGGATATTTGCATGCAGAGTCCGTAACTCGGCTTTGAGCGTGTCGAATGGAACGGGCTTGCGCGGATTGTGACGGGGAGTCCAAAGGAAACCGACCCATTGCGGAAATTTCGGACTTCGATACAAATCTTCGATCCCAGTTTGATAGGGGCGGCGGCGTTTCATCCGCCCATACCAGCCGTTCAATTTCCAAATCCACTTCACAGCGGGGTATGTGGATGCGAACAGCAGATAGTTATGATTCAAAATTTCGCCGATGCTCCATTCCTTTGGCGCGGGTCGCTGCCAGAGTTGGGAATCGGTCAGGCCATCGAGAACGGCGAAAACCGATTCGCGTTGGGCATCGAGCAGGTTGAGATATTGTGGGACAACGCCACAGGTCATGGAACGCTCACAAGTGCGCTGGAATGTGGCTGCGACGCGCAGTTAAATCCATCGCATAAAACTTACCGCAAAATTTATTTTGCGATGCGGCGCCTATCCCACCACCCGAATCTCGCGCGGCATGTCGCTCAACACGTCCACGCCGCTTTCGGTGACGACGACGTTATCTTCGATGCGAACGCCGTTGCTATTGGTGAGGTAGATGCCGGGCTCCACCGTGTAGGCCATGCCGGGTTCGAGTAATTGCATATTGTCGCCGCGCATGTACGGTTCTTCGTGTCCCTCCATGCCGATGCCGTGGCCGGTGCGATGTGTGAAATATTTTCCGTAGCCCGAGGTTTCAATCACGTCGCGCGTGGCCTTGTCCACATTTGCGCAAGGGACGCCCGGGCCGCCGGCGGCGCGCCCTGCGGCATTGGCTTCCTGAACGATTTTGTGAATCTTTTTGCATTCATCATCCACTTCGCCCACTGCGAAGGTGCGCGTAAGGTCTGAGATATATCCGTCATGCGCCGCGCCCCAATCGACGACAAGCAGGTCGCCGGTCTGTAATTTTCTGTCGGTGGGAGAAGCATGCGGATTCGCAGAGTTCGGCCCGGCGGAGACGATCGGCGCAAACGGCAATTCAGAGTCGGAGCCGTGCCTGAACAACTGGATGACCAACTCAGACGACAACTCGCGTTCGGTCATGCCGATCTTGATCGAGGGAATGGTCGCTTCCAATGAATCCTGCGCGATTCTTACAGCGCGACGCATCGCGTCCACTTCGGCTTTATCTTTTTTCAAACGTAGCGCGGACAACACATCACTCGCATCGGGATACTCTGCCTCGGGAGCGCCAGCCTTTACATAACGGAACTCCAGCAATCGCAATTGACGCGGCTCGACACCGATCCGCTTCCCATCGAGACCTAAAGCCTGCGCCGCGTTTCGAAAGGCATTGTCCCATTCTGACGGGTTTTCACCATAGGCGAAAGCCTGCACTTTATATGGAAACAGATCCACTTTGGGAAGTTCGAGTTCGGGGAGCACCAGCGCGGGGTCTTTGCCGGGCGCGACAAAAAGTACAACGGGCCGCTCCATCAAGTGAAATCGCAGGCCGGTAAGATGTGTCAATGTGGGACCCGGATTCAGAATAACAGCATCCAGTTTCGACGTTAAAAGGGAAGCGGCGAGGTCCTTGAGTCGGGCGAGTGTCATATAAGTCTCCTAATCCAGTTTGTGAGTTTTTTTCGAGAAGGCCATCGTGATCCAGTCGACGACAGCCGGGAAAAGCAATTCAACAGCGACCATAATTCGGAACCACCAGGGAATGATCAGACTGCGGCGCGGACGTTTGGCAATGTCGATCACGCGCCGGGCCACATAAGCGGACGTGAGGCGCGGCCCCAGTTTTTTTCGTACCGACGAATAGGCCGCGCTCTTCCCCACATGTTGACCGAATTCGGTGGCGGCAGGCCCGGGATAAATTCCGCTGACTTTAATTCCAAGCGGCGTCACTTCGCGCCGAAGGGCATTGGTGAAGCCTCGCAAACCATGTTTGCTTGCGGCATAACTTGCGTTGAGCGGCGCGGCAATCCACCCTGCCACCGAGGACATATTGATGATGTGGCCTTCGCGCCGTTTCAACATATGCGGAAGAACCATGCGCGTGACCTGCATCGTGCCGATCAGGTTGACGCTGATGAGCATATTGATATCGCGGTCGATGGAATTATTTTCAAACCAGTCGACGCGGCCAATGCCAGCGTTGTTGAAGAGGATGTCGATATGACCGTACAGGTCGAGCGCGGTCTGCACCATGTTATCCACATCGGCCGGGTTGACGATATCCACCGGAATGGCGATGGCTTCGCCGCCCCGATCTTGAATCTTCGCGGCGAGGTCCTGCAATCGATCCAAGCGCCGCGCGGCAAGGACAACCTTGCATCCCTCTTTTGCAAAGAGTAAAGCGGCATCTTCGCCAAAGCCGGAGGATGCGCCGGTGATGAGAACGACTTTATCTTTTAATGTAGACATAAGACAATTTTATCACCTGCATGGAGTAGAATTAGTGGTACTTACAATAGGAGAAGAAATGAATCCCTATGTAAAATCAGTCAAACCACAAGATGATTACTTTCTTTTATTGATCTTTGAGAACGGCGAAAAACGCAGATTCGACCTGAAACCGTATTTGAACAAAGGCGTGTTTGCAAGGTTGCAAAACCCGACCCTGTATAAAACCGTTCGCGCAGTCTCCGGTTCTGTTGAATGGAACGGCGAAATCGATCTAAGTTACGACACGCTGTATTTGGAAAGCAAACCTGTAAAAACAGACGTTTCAAAAGCAAAACCGCGCGCAATGTAAAAGACTTTAGTTTCGCCAAAATATGACATTGCACCTTAAAAAGAACCCGAATACGGCATTCGCCATGCAACTCTTAAACGTCAAAACAGGAAGACAGGACATGTCTTCCTTGCCAAGACAAGATAGCAAGTCTAACGTCAGGTA
>JACPVD010000155.1 GCA_016191895.1 Chloroflexota bacterium
AAACAAAAGTATTCTTGTTACATGCTGGTTTCGATACGCCCTTCGCAAACAACGCTCAGGGCTACTCAACCAGCGGGGTATCTTCTTCTTTTATCTTCTTCAATCCCAGCAACTTCCTTGCCATGTTGGGTAATGACGGCAATAAATTATTGAATTCGCGACTCAATCTCCAACTGGTTGTACCGTACAGATAAACGTTATAGGCACAAGCCAGAAAAGCGCTATTCGCGAATTGCGCCCGTTTCTCATTGCTCACCAATTCGTCCGTCCACAAGCCCGTGCCTTCCGCGAATTTCATGCTCATCGCGGTGACTGCGCCCACGCGGGCATATCCATCCGCGAGATCGTCCGCCAGCAGGTTATGTGTACTGCCCGCCAGCAATGGCAAAATGCCCGTTCCCGTGGTTGGGTCCCACAGCCAGCGCGTCCACAACCAATGTTCGTTCGGCGAGGTGTTGTGTAAAAGTCCAGAGGCGAGTTCCAATGCAAGCCTTGTGTCCAGCGCGTTCACCTTCTCAACGAAGTTCGCCACTCGCACAGGGGTTGGCGATTCGCCATGCAATAACTCCTCAAATATTTTGTAGTCGCCTTGTGCAAAATAATTTGTTATCGTTCTTGCATTCGCTCGTGTGTGCGTAACTGCCGCGGCGACGTCAGCGAAGGATGTGGCTAGTTTGGCAGAATCAACTCGAAGTCCAAAGAAGAGGCGGGCGTGACGTTCGGCAAGTTCATCCGCAATCGCGATCACATCGTCAGGAGAGACTTGTTTGAGCGCTTCCTGCAACGTCTCTTCCAGGATGGGATCGTCGGGTCCCGTCTTCTGTGTGACGATGTGACTTTGTCGTTGAGGTTGCATAGTTTCAGTACCGCAACATTCATGTTGCGCAATATAAATCTTGCGTTACACCATCACTTTGCGGATAGACGCAACGGCGCGCGCCGCGGCGAGACCCGCGGTTGAAATCGAATCATCCAAATCGGCAGGACCAGAGGCCGCGCCCGCAACAAAGATACCTTCCTTCGAGGTCGCAACAGGGTCGAGCCCGCCCGCGCCGCCAGCTTCGATGAAACCATATTTATTTTGTTGAATGTCCAGCAGTTGCGCAACGGCACGCGTGCCCGCGCTCGGCTCCATGCCCACCGAAAGCACGATCATGTCCATCGTCACTTCCATCGGGCGGCTCATCGTTGTGTCCTCGCCGCGCACCAACAGTTGCCCGCCTTTCGGCAGTACTTCGCTGATGACGCCCTTGATGTAGTTGACGTGATATTTTTCCTGCGCAGGCCAGTAGATTTCATTTTCCCAATAACCATACATGCGCATGTCAATGTAGAAAATGAAAACTTTTGAATCCGTAATCTGCTCGCGCAATTCGATTGCTTGTTTACTGGCAATGCCGCAGCAAACTTTCGAGCAATATTCATTTCCAATCTGGCGATCGCGCGACCCCACGCATTGCACGAACGCGATCTTCTTCGGCGCTTCGCCATTCGATGGACGTACCACGTTGTGTTCCCGCAACATTTTTTCGAGATCAGTGAGCGTGATGACATCGGGGAATGAATAGTAGTTGTAGTATTGCGTCGCGCGGCCTGGATCGAAATGCTGGAAGCCCGTCGCGACGATGACCGCTCCCACATTGAGGGACTCGGCGACCCCGCCCGCTTCGATCTGGACCTCGAAGTTGCCAGCGCTCCCGGACACTGACTTCACCTCAGCTTTGTACTTCACTTCCACGTTCGGGTTGCCCGTGACCGCGGCGGCCATTTCAGCCATCGCTTCAGAGGCGTCGCGCCAGTGATGCGTCAACTTGGCATAGTTCTCGCGGTCAGGTGTGCCGCCGAGTCGCTCACGCTTTTCGATGAGAATGGCTTCCCCGCCCAGTTCAGCCACGCAACGCGCAGACTCTAATCCCGATGGTCCGCCGCCGATGATGAGTATTTTGCTAGATGTCATTGTTGTTCCTCCAAAATTCGGTGGTTGAGTAGGCGGTGTTTGTCCGCCGTATCGAAACCACCAATTTCATGTATGCTTTTTATTTCATGTTTACTTGTCATTGCTGGTTTCGATACGCCCTTCGCAACGAACGCTCAGGGCTACTCAACCAGCGAGGTTATCTAGGCAGTGAGAGCAATTGGTGTATCCGCGTCCTGCCAGGTGATTCCAGATTTCGTGCCAGCGCGGATTTGATCGAGGTCGCCCTGAAACTC
>JACPVD010000156.1 GCA_016191895.1 Chloroflexota bacterium
AACACCGTCATCTCCAAACCCAGCTTGACCAGTTCATCGGTGATGACCCGGCTGCCCGCCTCCGTATAATGTCCGATGAAATCCAGCCATTCAGCCGGAGGCTTTGAGTCCTGAAAATAAGGGTCGGGCAAAGCGCGTACCACTATGATTCCGCGCGCCTGCCCTTCCTCCTCCATAAATTGCTGTAAATCGTGATAATAAATTTTCAAAACCTCAGCCACCTCCGGTTTTACCAGCGGAGTTGGCACATTGGGCAATGAAAACTGATAGTAATGATCGTCAATGATGAACACGCGCAGTAATACAGGAGACCCCGCGCGCAATTCAGCCAGAAGATCCAGGATGGCGACGACATTTTCTTTTTCCACCGCCAGTGCTTCACGCAGGCAATCCTGGTTATCGTCGCCGCCGTAAAGTTTGCTTGAATATTTCGCTTCCGGGGCGTTGAGGAATTCCAGATGAAAATCAAAGGTGACGACCTCCGCGTTCTTGACCAGTTCGCGCAGGTCGTCGTTCGAGCGCAGGTTCTCCAGGATTTCTTTCGGCTCCCATCGCTCCTGCTCATGGATGACCACGTCCACGCCGAGTTCGTCCTGGATGTGAGCTGCAAATTGCTGGGGGATGAAACTCATGCTGGCGCGCGACATCACGCCCATGACGAGGTAATCCCAGGTCTCGCGCTTGGCGCAGCCGGTTGGGATTAACAGCACAGCGATCAGAACCGTCAGGTGAATCAATATTTTCATTGGGAAGCTCCTCTTTATGGCTTCAACACCAGCGGCACAGCCAATGCACCGACTCCGTCCTGTGCGCAGACGAGATAATTATCCCGGTCGTCACGCAACGCCACTTCGAAGACTTTATCGGCGTTCATGCCAGGCGCATAATGGGGAATGGAGTATCCTTCCATGAAAGGAGGAAGCGCATTCCCCTTGTAATCCAAGATATCCTGAACGCCGTACCCGTCTTTCAGGACAAACGTGAGGAGCGCGCTATCCTTGTCAGTCGGGTTTTCGACGCGGATGGAAATGGGGTTCGGCGCGTCTCCCTCGAAAGGCGTGGCAGCGCATCCCGTATCCGTAAAGGTAATGGTCAGGTCAACGGACGGTTCGCGCGGGGCGCAGGCGGAGACGCCCGCGACCAACGCGGTTAAAACGATGATGCGAATCGCGTTTTTCATAGCCCAACTCCCTGTTGTGCGTTTGCCCGAGCCTTCTTCGAGTGTACAAGCAAAACATGTCAGGCACGGAGTCGAAAGCGGCGCAGTCGTGGCGCCAACGACGCCACGACATCTCCTGACTTTCGAGCAAAATCGGGAGACCCTTCGACAGGCTCAGGACCGGTTTTTACATTCCACACTTCGGAGGTATTATGGCGTGAAATTGCCAACGAACGTGTCGCTCACGATCAAGCCGTTTTCGATCACCGTTTCATACTTTTCCCCGGCGAAGACTTCGCCGTCATCCCTATCTGCCAGGGCGCATTGGTACGAGACAGTGTTGCCGCTCACCTTGTAGTTCCCGCAATCCTCGCTGAACTCGTCAATGGCGCTTTCGTAGAGTGAACGGATATTTTCCTTTCCCGCGAATGTGCCAAGCGGGTTGGTTACCACCGCGTCGTCGGCGTACAAGGCAAGGACGGCTTCCAGGTCTTCGGCGTTCCAGGCGGCGATGGAATTTTCGACCACGGCGATCAACGCGGCGTCCTGCTCCGAAGGCTGGGAGCCACAGGCGGAAAGACTCAACAGCAATGCGATCAGCAATGTGAAACGGAACAGTGTATTCATGGCAATCTCCTTATCGTAGGGGCGACCCTCCCTTTGCGCAACAAGATGGTTTTAAGACGTGGACGGGTCGCCCCTACGGAATTACGCATCAGGTATCACGGATTACGATCTGCGCCCGTGAAGGTGTCCGATTTGATCTTGCCGTCCTCGATGACGGTCTCGTAGAATTCGAGCGAAGTGTTCGACCCGGTGCGAGCTTGCAGGAAACATTCGTAGGTCAATGTGTTTCCATTTTGTACGTAGTTTCGGCAATCCTGGGTGAAATCGTTTATATACTGCTCAACGACTTTTCGGATTTCCTCTTTACCGTGGAATGTTCCCATTGACCACGAGATTACGGCGTCGTCGGCGTAGTAGGACATCACCGCGTCGAGGTCTTCCGCGTTCCAGGCGTCTTCCATGGCTTCGATAACCGCGACCTCCGGGGAATCCGCCGGTGCGCCGCCTCCCCCGCCGCACGCGGAGAGGCTCAGGGACAGGGCAAACAATATAACGATTCGGAACAGGGCATTCATGGGATTCTCCTTTTGATTCCTTTCATGGTTTCAACGGCGCGTAGCCTGCCGCTCGCAACAAGTCTGCTACGATCAGCACCGCCCGGTCTGTGGCTCCAAGCCGCCCCCAGATGTCCGCACCAGGGGGCTTGTCGA
>JACPVD010000049.1 GCA_016191895.1 Chloroflexota bacterium
CGGCTCGATGACTGTTCGATTTGGGTCGTCGATCAGAACCAGGATATGGGGCAATTCCACCGTCGCGCCCTGCCGCACTTTGATGCGCGGAGGCAACCGGTCGACGATCGTTCCCTCGGTGGCACGAATCAGACTCGACGATCCCTTGTTGTAATCGTAACGCTCGAGGTCGAGGCAAAGCATCACACCTTTGCGCGTCCTGCCACCGACGGCGCGTTCCACATAAATAAATCCATCGCGCGGCTGGAGGACACCCTCCTCCATATACTTGCGCATGGAGGCTTGAATGCTTTGAATGCGCCCATCCTCACCGGGCTTTTCGAGATGCACTTCTGGAAACGTTAAATTCAGCGTGGAAGGCGCATCGCCGATGATCTTTTCCACTTCATGCCAATATTCCGGCTCGGAGGTGAACTGGTCGCAGGCGATCACCGCCCATTTTTTCAAGTCTGTGCCGGGTTTGGGTAAATGCACCTGGGGAATTTGAATACCGATATCGGAAATGATTTTCATGATTTATCCTCTGGCCTTCGTCCTGAGCGAAGTCGCGCGTTTTTGATCTTTGCGCGGCGCAGTCGAAGGACGTGCATCAGTGACAACTGCGCTTCGACTATCCTTCGACAGACTCAGGGGAGGCCGCTCTGCGCGAATTCATTTTTGATTCTTTGCAAACGCGATCAATTTCTCCGCCACTTCCGCGCCGACACGTCCCTGCGCCTCTTTGGTGGATGCGCCAATATGCGGCGCGCCGATGACATTATCCAGTTTGAGCAGTTTCCAATCGATGGGTGGTTCCTCGGCATAAACATCCAGCGCGGCGCCGGCGACCTTGCCGCTGGTCAATGCTTCGTAGAGCGCGTTCTCGTCGATAATTCCACCTCGCGCGCAGTTGACGATTCGCACGCCTTTCTTCATCTTCGCAAATTGTTCCGTGCTGATCATATTCGCGGATTCTTTGGTCTTGGGCAAATGCAGGCTGATGTAATCGGACTGGGCGAGCAATTCATCCAATGAAACCAGTTGGATGCCGGGAAGTTCCTTTACATAGGGATCGTATGCCACAACGGTCATGCCCATCACGGAGGCGCGTTTGGCGACTTCCTTGCCAATATTCCCCACACCGACCAAGCCGAGGGTCTTGCCGCCGATCTCGTCGCCGTTGAAACTTTTTTTGTCCCATTTTTCAGCCTTGACCGAAGCTGCGGCCTGATACAGCGACCGCGCCATCATCAGCATGAAGCCAATCGTCAATTCGGCCACCGAAGCGGAATTCGCCAGCGGCGTGTTCATGACCGTAATACCTTTGGATTTGGCGTACTCGTGGTCGATGGTATCGAGTCCTGCGCCGCCGCGCACGATGACCTTCAAGTTGGGACAAACGTCGATAAGCGGTTGTCTCACCTTGGTGCGCGAGCGAACGACCATACCGTCATAAGCCGGCAGAACATTGGGCAGTTCCTCGGGTGTGATGTCGTCACGGACATCCACCGTCAAACCTGCGGCGCGCATCTGCTCGATGTATTCATTTTCGGTTTTATCGCAAATCAAGACCTTCATGGGAGACTCCTTCATGGAAATTAAAAACAGGAATCAAACCGGCGAAGCGGCAGATTCCTGTTTGGAAAGACATACTGATCACGCGGGCATTCTAACAATGAGACATGCCTTTGTCAACGACTCTCGTCAGGGCAAACGCATGTCGATTATTACTATTCGGCTGAAAGATAAAAAGTTATAATGCGTCCGTCCTTCGACTACGCTCAGGACGAATGCTTGGAACAAAGAAAAGGCCACTCGAAACCGAATCAGTTCAACGGTCAGGAATGAACCGTTTATTTCATCCAAGAGGAGAATCCATACATGTCAGAAGTCAAACGCGCGCATAACTTCAATCCCGGTCCCGGCGCCCTTCCGCTGGAAGTGTTGCAACAGGCTCAGACGGAACTGCTCGATTTCAAAGGCACGGGTATGTCGGTGATGGAGATCAGCCATCGCTCGAAGGAATTCGAAGAGGTCATTCAAACCGCCGAAGCGGATTTGCGCGACCTGCTTGGGATTCCGTCGAACTACAAGGTGATGTTCCTGCAGGGTGGCGCCACATTGCAGTTTACGATGCTGGCAATGAACCTGCGCCCGGCCGGCGCGTCTGCCGATTACATTGTGACCGGTACATGGAGCAAGACCGCGATCAAGGAAGCGCAGAAACTTGGCACAGCCCGCGCCGCCGCCAACACGGAAAAAGAAGGCTTCAACTGCATCCCCGAAAAACTCGATCTCGACCCGAAGGCCGCGTATTTACATTTCACGTCCAACGAGACGATCCACGGCGTGGAATATTTCAGCGAACCGACCCCGCCCGAGGGTGTACCGCTCGTTTGCGATACATCATCCGATTTCATCAGCCGCCCGGTCGATATTTCGAAGTATGCGTTCCTTTACGCCGGCGCGCAGAAAAACGCAGGGCCTTCCGGCGTGACGGTTGTGATCGCGCGCGACGACATGCTGGAGCGCACTCCCGCGAATTTGCCGGTCATGCTCGATTACAAGACTCTGGCCGCAAGCGGCTCTTTGCATAACACGCCGCCAAGTTTTGCAATTTACATGGTTGGACTTGTCTTCAAGTGGGCGAAGAAATTGGGCGGACTCGCCGCTGTGGAAAAGGTCAACCGCCAAAAAGCGAATCTGGTGTATAGTGCCATCGATCAAAGCGGCGGATTCTATCGCGGACACGCAAAGCCCGACGCGCGTTCGCTGATGAACATCCCTTTCCGTCTGCCGAGCGAAGAATTGGAAGAGACGTTTGCAAAGGAAGCCAAGAAGAACAACCTGATCGGCCTGAAAGGACATCGCTCCGTCGGCGGGATGCGCGCTTCCATTTACAACGCAGTTACCCTTGAGGGCGCGCAGGAATTAGTGAAGTTTATGCTGGAGTTTCAGAAGAAGAACGGGTGAGACAGTAAGCAGTAAAAAGTGAGCAGAAGACCCCGGAGTTCTTTGAGAATTCCGGGGTCTTTTCATTTAAGGTTTCGCTGCAAAAACCTTTTTCACCGCGAAGAATACGAAGAGGCTTTTTTGGTTTTAAAGAATCCAACAGTGAGTTATCAAGAAAAACTTCGCGGTTTTAATTTTCCCTTCGTGACCTTCGTTTCTTCGCGGCAGAGAGTCCTTTTTGCAGTAAACTCATTTAAAGTCTCATGTTACGCAGTCCCCATACAGGAATGATATGCGTCGCACCCCCGCGTAAGGTGAGTTAAAGTTTGTACGGCGGAGAAACGCGAGATAAATCTCGCATTACCGCGAGATTTTATTCAACCACGCCTGCAAATCGTTGACCAATTCCGTCGACACCAGCGAGTATTCGCTGGTGTTATGATACATCAGTTTGGCGGCTTCGATTTTCCTGCCGGATATCGCCAACTCGATAATGTTCGCCGCGACTCGATGAAATC
>JACPVD010000148.1 GCA_016191895.1 Chloroflexota bacterium
TAAAGACAGCAGGCGGGTTCTCTTTGATGAGGGAGCGAAAGGCCAGAAAGTAAAGCAATAAGATTGGAAGGATGCCCACGCGATACCAGCCGCCGTGGAAGAGAAAGAGTTTCGCGAAGGATACGAAGATAAATTTATGGCGGGAGAAATCGACAACATCCTGCATTATTTTAGCCGCGCCTCCACTGAGGAATTCGCTGGCGGGCGCCAGGGCAAGTTTGAAATATAAAGCCACCGTCAATGGGAGGATGGCGCCGGCGAGGAAGGGAAGGATTGCCAAGAAAATCTGGTTTGGAGTGCGGACTTTAGTCCGCGCCTGCTCGTGAAATTGCAGACTGAAGTCTGTGATCCGGATAAAAGAAGCGGCGAGCGCCAACCCTGAAACCAGAAAAAACAACAGACCTTCGTTCTTTGTCCATGCGGCGAGGCCAGCGCTGAGGCCGGCAAACGCAAGCAGGATGGGGCGTTTTTCCTCGTGATGCAGGAAGATAAATACAACCGTTGCAAGCATAAAGAACGCAAGGGGAAGATCGGCGGTTTGACGGCCGCCTTCGTAAAGATAGAACGGAACCCCGCCCAATAAAATCAACCCGAGTCCTGCCTGCCCCCATGATTTGACTCGCGCCAACGCGCCGAGTATCAATCCCAAACATGCAAAGGCGAATAACACGCTTTGGAACATCGGCACATAAGGAGTCTCTTTGCCGAGGATGCTCCAGCTCGCGGCAATGTTCGACGCGAGAAGCAGGGGATAATCCGCGTGGAAGATGACGGTCATTTCCTGCGGGAAGGATTCCTGCCAGTGAACTTGATCACGATACAGGAATCGCGCGGCGCGGTTGTAGATCATCCATGCGTCCCAGTCACCGAGGGCGCGTTGACGGGCGTAGTTCAGGATGACAATAGATGCAAAAATGAAGATGACGCCGGCGATGACGAGTATCCATTTTTTTGGATTTGGAGTCAAAAGTCTCCCGACTTTTGATATCCAACGACTGGAGTCTTTGGACTCCGCCGCGCCAGATGCGGACGCGCGGAGTTTTTTTATTACTGCAAAAGCAAAAATTGCAAATACCAAAACCTCAACAACCAGAAACCAGTCTTTCCCAGCGAAGAACAAGATATAGGCGAAGTACAGGATCGACTCAAGGCCGAGACCGAGGCCGATTCCGAGGGACAGTTTCAGGGTCAGGGTGGATGCGCGGTTGTCATCCGCCCACAATAGGTGAACGATGCAGATGCCGGTCAGAATGGGCAGGGCAAATGTCAGCAGGCTGAGAAGCGCGTTCATTTATCGAATCCTGTGCGCGAGATAAAGTTTGCCGCCGAATTTGGTCACCTCGAAATGATCCGCGTTTGTGTCGTTCCAGATTTTATACGCGGCAGGGGTGAGGCTGAGGATGTTCCATTCCTGGTCGGTTCCGAAGACAAGGACAATGGGCGCGATGGCGTATTGTGTGAGGATGTATTCGCCGACGAGATTCTCGCGAGCGTATTCGATGCCGGGGATGTCGTTATTGGAGATGAACCCGACCCTGCCGCGCTCAAAGGGAATCGACTCGGACAATGCCGAAACGTTCTCATCCCATTTGGCGACGGAGACGTCGTGGCTGGGCATGTTGAAGGTGGAGATGAACCCTTGAATGCTTGTGCCGACGCCAAGTAAAAAGAGAAGCACGAGGAATATTTTTTGGAGGGTGTTTTTCCACATAGTATACAAACGGTCCGATGGTCGAGTAGTCCCACGCAATTTGCGGGACGTATCGAGACCAACGGAACTACTTCACTTTCTCGATGATCTCCGCGATCATGTCGTAGCGATGGAATTGCGGCATCATGTAGATTCCGCCCGCCCAGTCTTTGATTTGGTCGATCAATTCAACGGCCAGTTGTGTGCCGATTTTAACCCCGCGCTCGGCATCGACGGCATCCGTCATTTTTTGGCGGGCATCATCAGGGATGAAAATACCCGGGACTTCGTTATGCAAAAAAGCCGCATGCTTCGCGCTGACCAGTGGCAGGATGCCCGCAAGGATCGGCTGTTTTAAGTTCCCATGCTTGGCTTCGTAGGCTTCGAGAAGTTTGGGGCCGTCGTCGGCGCGATAGATGGGTTGGGTGATAAAGAAGTCTGTGCCCGCTTTGACCTTGCGATGCAGATTCTTAACCTCGACATCCATATCCTGCGGACATAAATTCAACGCCGCGCCGACGAAGAAATTTGTCGGCTGGCCGATGCTGGTGCCGGAGTGATCGACCCCGGTGTTGAATCCCTGCTTGATGAGTTTGATCAAGCCGGAAGGGACGAGATCGTAGTTATCCGTCGCTTCCGGATAATCGCCAATCGAAGTCGGGTCGCCCATGACAACGAACACATTTCGCAGTCAGATCGCGTGCGCGGCAAGCAGGTCGCCCTGCACGCGCAAAAGATTTCGCCCGCGGGTGGGGAAGTGCAATGTGGTCTCCACGCCGATCTGACGCTGGAGCAGATCGCACACCGCCCATGCCGACATGCGCATGCGCGCCATCGGCGAGTCGGCCACGTTGATCACATCCGCGCCGGCTTCATGCAAGAGCGACGCGCCCGCCAATAACTTATGAGTGGAAAGTCCGCGCGGGGGATTCATTTCGACACAGATCGAGAATTTTCCCGCCGCAAGTTTTTGCGCGAGTTGAGTGGGTTGCTCAACGTCGGAGGAATCGACTTCTGAAATCTCGGAGGTTTCCAACACTTCAGAGATTTGCGCCGGCGCATGTTCAAACGCCCTCTTCATCATGGCAATGTGCTGGGGTGTCGTGCCGCAACATCCGCCGACGACGTTCGCGCCGGCTTCGCGGAAGGCAATCGCATAATCGCCAAAGTATTCCGCGTCTGCGGGATACATGATTCGTCCACCCACCTGCTCCGGCCAGCCTGCATTCGGCTTCACCCAAAACTTCCCGTTTGGCACAGCCTGTTTCATTTGTTTGAGAATGCGAAGCAGTTGCGAAGGTCCGCCCGAGCAATTCACGCCGATCACATCCGCGCCGGTTTCATGAATTTTTCGCGCCACCTGCATCGGGTTATCGCCGAGCAGGGTGCGGTCGTCGCGGGTAAACGTCACCGACGCGACAACGGGCAGGGAGCAGGCCTGCTTTGCGGCTTTGATCGCCTCCTGGATTTCGTACAAGTCGCTGATGGTTTCGATGACGATCAGGTCCGCGCCGGCTTCGGCCAGCGATTGGATTTGTTCGACGAACGCGCTTCGCGCCTGCTCCGGCTTGACCCTGCCAAAGGGAGCGATTCTCACCCCAAGCGGACCCACATCCCCGGCGATCAGCACGTCCTTAAACGACGAAGCGACGATTCGTTTGGCGAGTTCCACCCCCGCGCGGTTGATTTCTTTTACATCATCGTGCAATCCGTGTTTGCCGAGCTTGAATCGATTCGCGCCGAAAGTGTTGGTGATGATCAACTCCGCGCCGGCTTCGATGTATTCGCGGTGAATCTCCGCGACGGCGGCGGGGTTGGCAAGGTTCAACTCGTCGAAACATTTGTCGAAACCGATTCCCCGCGCATGGAGCATCGTCCCCATCGCGCCGTCGGCAAGGATTGTTTTTTTGGAAAGTAAATCGATAAAGTTCATGGGTTCTCTTTTCAAGGTAAGTTGTGCTGCGACATTCATGTCACGAAAAGGATTCGCGGGATAAATCCCGCGTTACGGAGTTTTAATCACAGCCAGCGCGGCTTCTCCGCGCATGATTTTATAAATGATTTCCGCGCCTGGAAACGACAATCGATCCATATCGTCACGCGTTAGAGATACGGCGTAATCATAACGATCGGCGCGGTCTGTTTCATGCGTGGAATAGATTTTCAAATCCTCCCGCGCATACAATTCGAATAAATGTGACGGCCCTTCGACCCACACAGTCGCGTTCGCCGGCGCGACGCTGTTCACATACTCCGCCGCTTCGCGATACGACGCGCCCCAGTAATCGAGTTCGAATCGTCCCTGCGCGCCGTCCACGCCGCCGATGAAGCGATTGTAATAAATATATTCGTAGGGATGCAAACGAATCCCATCCACTATGCCGGGCAGAACAACAAGCGCGATCAACGTAATTTGCAAGGCAGGCCGTTTGATTTTTTCAATTGTAACGCCCGCCATCCAAAAAAGCGGCGGCAGGATGAAAAGTATCTGCCTGAAGTTATCGTACAACGCCGAATGCAGGATGAGGAATCCAAACAGGGGGATGAGGAACCAGATGACAGTCAACTCGACGAGTTCGCGCTTCTTCACGTAGCCGGTAATTGATACAACGACCCCGATCAGAGTCAGCGCCCAGAGGGGTTCGGTCAACTGGATGCCGAGCAATACAGGTAAATACGATAACGGCAGTTCTGTTGACGTGTATTCTGCGCCGTTGAAAAGAACTTGTCCCGTCCACGGATAGAGGGACATGGTTTCGATGCTTCCGATGAAATGTCCGAGCGGGTCGGTCCACAGGTAGGGCCAGGTAAGGTACATGGTGATGATGGCGATGACGGCGTAGAGGCTGAGGGTTGGGATGGATTTTTTTCCGTGAGTGCGTAATGCGTAATACGTGATGATGAGTCCAGCAAATGGGCCAAGGATGCGGAGGGAGGAGGTGAAGCCGAGAAGAACAGAAGTAACAATTAGGAATGAGGGATTAGGGATTAGGATTGACTTGCGTATGTAGAATAAATAGAGGAAAGTGGAAAGAAGAAAGAAAATAGCACGGAGACGAAGGAAGAGAAGGAAATATTTTTGGACGTAGATTTCAGGCGCAACGGTTTGGATATCGGATGCAGTGAGGGAGATAATGTTCGTTTCGCCTGCTTTTGCGGCGTGGACAAGGTTTGCGATGGCGGCGTGAAA
>JACPVD010000149.1 GCA_016191895.1 Chloroflexota bacterium
AAGTAACTGATCAGTCCCCCGAGGGATAAACCGAAAAACAGGATCTCATAATTGCGCGGAAATTCCACCAGGTCGATCACGCGGGTTACGAAAAAGGTCATGATGACGCTGGTGAGTCCGAAGATCGCCCAGCGGCGGCTGAGCAATGTGTAGCGGCCTTCAGGCCCGGCGACGGCGTTCATCACGACCGAGAATGTGACGGCGAGCGCGGTTTGCGGAAGGGTGGCGAATGCCCAAACGATGAGCGTGGCGATGACCGCATATTCCTTCGAGAGCGCGAATGTGAAGATGCCGGTCAGCGCATAACAGGAGATGAACATCAAGCGCGAGAGGCTGTACCATTGCACGATGTTGCGCCGTGTTTGTAAAAAACGGCCGACAATGATCGCGAGCACAAGCCCGGTGATGCCCGGCATGGAGGTGAGCAGACCGACCTGAAAGTTGGTTGCGCCGAGGCGTGTGAGAAATACCGGCAAAAACGGCGCGGCCACATTCGAGATGCTTACGCCGATCGCGTCGATCTGCACATTGCGAAAATTTTGTTTTTGGATTTGTTGTTCTTCGAGGGTGGGGGTCATGGGTGAAGGGTGGGGAGTCAAAAGTCTCCAGACTTTTGACTCCAGCATCGGACGCGAAGCGGTTGGAGTCTGTATTGGGATTATAACGCCTTCGGAAATAGTAAAATCGAAACAAGACCGCGCGGGAACTTAATCGTAACCCATGCGTCTGCTTTTCAGGAGACTCTCATGAAAACAATCACCTTTAAAATAATTTCACTTGCCGTTTTGATCAGCATGATTCTTTCCGCCTGTTCGCCGTTTGCATCGGTGGGCATGGCTGAATCAAACAAAAGCCGCGATTCGAATCCGTCGGTTGCGGAGGATGACATTGCAACTCTTGCGGATGGGAACAACGCCTTTGCGTTGAATATCTACAATGCGCTTCGCTCCGAAAACGGGAATTTGATCCTGTCTCCATTCAGCATGTCCCTCGCCCTGGCCATGACGTACGCCGGCGCGCGTGGCGAGACCGAAACACAGATGGCGCAGGTTTTGCATTTTGGGAATCAAGACCAACTGCATCCCTCATTCAATGCGTTGGATTTGGCGCTGGAGAAGAAACCGATCAATCTGGATAAGGATCAGGAGCCGATGCGCCTGGGCATTGCCAATGCCGTCTGGGCCGAGCAGACGTTCACATTCCTGCCCGAGTTTTTGGATACGGTCGCGGTCAATTATGGGGCGGGAGTGCATCTTGCCGATTTCGTCAATAAGCCGAACGATGAGCGAATCGCGATCAACAACTGGGTCAGCGACCAGACCGAGGAACGAATCAAGGATTTACTGGCCGAAGGGACAGTGACGCCGGACACGCGCATGGTGCTGGTCAATGCGATCTATTTCAAGGCCGATTGGCTGTGGAAGTTCGACGCGAATTCCACCTACGATGGCGCGTTTCATCTTTTGGACGGATCGGAAGTGACCGCGCCGATGATGGGCGATACCTTTCATGCAATCCCGCACATGCAGGGGAATGGCTATCAGGTGATCGAGTTGGCGTATGCCGGCGAGACCGCCGCCATGGACATCATCCTTCCTGATGAAGGGAATTTCTCCGCTTTCGAGGCGTCGTTCGATAAATCGGTTTACGATGAGATCATTGCCGGCCTGCAAAATGCCCCGTCGGCGCGGGTGAACCTGCCAAAGTTTGAGTTCGCCAAAGACTTCAGCCTTAGCGATGCGCTTGCAACCCTCGGCATGACAGACGCCTTCGACCCCGGTCTGGCCGATTTCTCCGGGATGACGGGTAAAAAGGATATATTCATCGGCGATGTGATTCACAAGGCATTTGTAGCCGTGGACGAGGAAGGCACAGAAGCCGCCGCCGCGACCGCCGTCATCATGGAAGCGACAGGCGCGCCGATGCAGGATGTCGTCTTCATCGCTGATCGCCCGTTTGTCTTTATCATTCGCGATACGGTCAATGGGCAGGTGTTGTTCATTGGGCGGGTGATGAATCCGGTAGAGTAATCCGCCCTAACTCTCCCCTC
>JACPVD010000150.1 GCA_016191895.1 Chloroflexota bacterium
ACCATTTTGGGCGTTCTCGCCTACGACAGCATCGGCGAAGCCTGTGACGACGTTCCGCGATTGCTGGAGTTCCAGCCAAGCGCAATCGAATTGATTCCGGAGTTGATCATTCGGCTGGCGCGAAGCGTTCCCGCGTACGCGCGTCAGATGGGATGGATGACGGGCAGCCCTGCCGCAGTGTTGGTCGTTGAATTTAGCGGGGATCAACCGTCGGCGTTGAAAGAACGAGTGCGGAAAATTGGTGAAGTCATCGCAATCGCAGAGACATCCGAAGAACAGTCCCGCGTGTGGAACATCCGCAAGATGGGGTTGGGGATTTTGGATTCGCGTCCACAGTCGGCAAGGCCTGCTGCATTTATCGAAGATTGCGCGATTCCCGTGGAACGGCTGGGGCATTTTACGCGCGAGGTGGAACGCATCCTGCGCGAACACAATGTCGAAGGCGGGTTTTACGCGCATGCGTCGGCAGGGTGTTTGCACATCCGCCCGATATTGGACTTGCATCGCGGCGAAGGAGTCCGCTTCCTGCGATCCATTGGCGACGCGGTATTGCAATTGACATTGAGTCTGGGCGGCTCGATGAGTAGTGAACACGGCGATGGTATTGTGGCGGGAGAATGGATCGAAAAAACGTACGGCGCGGAAATTGCCGAAGCGATGCGTTCGCTCAAACGCGCCGCCGACCCCGATAATATTTTGAACCCGAAGAAAATGCTCGACGCCCCCCCGATGGATACGCATCTACGTTACGGCGAAACATACCGGGTGAATGCGTGGAATTCGTCTTTGCATTTCGATCACGAGCGCGGACTCGCCGGCGCCGTCGAGCATTGCAACGGACAGGGTGTGTGCAGAAAATTCAACGGGGTAATGTGTCCGTCGTTTCAAGCGACGAGGGATGAACAGAATTCGACAAGGGGCAGGGCAAATTTATTGCGCGCGCTTATTACGAATTACGAATCACGTACTACGTATTCCGTAATAAACGACAACCAACTCACAGACTCCACCCACCGCGCCCTCGATCTCTGCCTTGCCTGTAAGGGATGTACGTCGGAATGTCCCAGCGGCGTGGATATGCCAAAGTTGAAGTACGAGTTTATGAACGAGTATTACAAGACTCATCGCCGGCATGCGCGCGATTATCTGTTCGGGTATTTTCATATCGTTTCAAAATGGCTCGCGCCGATTGCGCCGATTGCGAACCTTTTCATGCAAATGGATTGGTCGCGGAAGTTGGCGGCGCAGATGATGGGAATTACGAAGAAGAGGCCGTTTCCGCTGTATGTGAGAGGTGGAAAAGTAAAAAGGCATGCATGGAAAAGCGGCCTTACGAAGAAAGTTATCTTTTTATCGGATGTGTTTGCGCGATATCTCGAACCGGAAGTGGAGGATGCGGCGCTCGAAATTTTGCACGCGGCGGGATATGAAGTGAAGGTATTGCCGATCATCGGCGCGGGGGCGTCTCTGCTTTCAAAAGGATTCATCGATGCGGCGCGGCGGCATGCGGAAAAAGTTCTCGGGGAGATTCGCGCCATCGACATAGAGTCAAGCCTGAGCGTGGTCGGATGCGAGCCGCCGGAGATTTATTGCTTGAAGCATGAATACGTCTCCCTGCTGCCGAATCGGCGCGAGGAAATCGAATCCATTTCAAAGCGGGTTTGGCTGCTGGATGAGTTTTTGCTACGGGATGACTTTTTGAAAAGTAAACATGGTCTCGATACGCTCCGCGAAAAACATGCGGAGCTACTCGACCATCCGATTATTTTTCACCCCCACTGTCACCAGCGAGCAGAAGCGCTTTCTGTTGACGGTCTGCCAACCGGCACAGCCGCAACAGTGGAGTTATTGCGGGCGTTCGGCTTCACGGTAAACGTGACGGATGCCGGCTGTTGCGGAATGGCGGGCACGTTCGGTTACGACGCGGAACATTACGATCTTTCGATTCAGATCGGGGAGTTAAAGTTGTTTCCATATCTTAGGGAAATACGCGAGGAGAGATTGGGAATTACTTCTTCGGGGTCGGCGTGCAGGCTGCAGATCAAGCAGGGAACGGGAACACAGGCGGCGCACCCGCTGGTGTTCATCGCAAACATCCTTAACGACGAATCTATTCGAGCGCGATTATGATATTTTCGATTGCGTCTCCGCTATAAGATGGATTCTGCTCCGGGTCGCGGCGGGTAATGGAGTTGACAACATCCATTCCGCCAATTACCTGCCCGAAAATGGTATAGCCACCATTCAAAAACTCGGCCGGCGCAAAGGTGATGAAAAACTGACTGCCGTTCGTATCGCGCCCGGCGTTTGCCATCGCCAGAACACCGGCCTTGTCAAAGGTCAGGTCGCTGTCTTCATTGACAAATTCATAACCGGGGCCGCCCATGCCTGTGCCGCTTGGGTCGCCGCCTTGCGCCATGAAACCATCGATTACACGATGGAAGGTCACGCCGTCGAAATATCCCTTGCAGGAAAGGAAGACAAAACTATTAACCGTGATGGGAGCTTTATCCGCATACAACTCCACTGTAAATTCGCCGCCATTTGCCATTGTGAACGTTGCAAAATAGGATTGCGTGGTGTCGATCAATAATTCCGGGGCGGGACCAAACCTCGCAGGTGCGGGAAGTGCGTCAAAGGGAGCGCAGGCAGGCGATGAAACAGCCTCGGGCTGTGCCGCCGCAACAGGCGGTTCGGTGGCAATGGGCGCAGATACTTGCGGCGTGGATTCTTCAGTGAAAGAGCAAGCCAGACCCGCAAGAATTAATACCGGGATGGAAAGAATTGCAAAAAAATTTTTTATTCGCATGGAAGTTTCTCCTGAAATGATTGGTTGAGCGGCTATTTTACGAAGATAATGCAAAACCCGCCACCCCAAACGCCACCGCGACGTTCAAGGAACGCTTGCGCCCATGCATCGGAATGGATACGATCTGGTCGGCCAGGTCGAGCAATTCAGGGTCGACGCCGGTGACTTCGCTTCCAAGAATCAAAACGAAGGGTTTCCGCGAAGGCGCAAGTTTGGAGACCGGTACGGCGCGCACATCGCCTTCCAATGCGATCACTTTCCAGCCACCCATTTTTAAATCCGCGGCCAATTTCACCGCATCCTTGCGCGAACTCCATGTAATGTGTTCATCCGCGCCGAGTGCGGTTTTACGAACAGCATCGGATTCGGGCGTGGGCGTGATTCCGCAAAGATAAACATGCTCGAAGCCAAATCCGTCCGCACTGCGAAAGATCGAGCCGACATTCCACGCCGAGCGGATGTTATCCAGCAAAACAGCCAGCGTTTGTTTTTTATTTCCCTTCCCCTCTTTCTTCCTCTCGCCTCCCCCAAATCGTTTCTGCAAAAGGACGATCGTCTCCCCCAAACAATGCGGACACCGCGCGCCAAACGACTGCCCATCCACCAGCGGATAGCGCAATCCGCAACTGCGGCATTGTCTGATTTCAAAGGATGTTCCGGTCATACGGGGATTATAAGGGCATCTTCAACGGATGGGAGCGGGTGCGCGGATGAGGGGTGTAGCGCAAAAGTATCAGCAAAATTTTGCCGAGTGATCGAGCCCCCTACTTTGGTAAAATCAGGCAAGTATGCAGCCCATTCATCATTTGGTTCCCGATTTTATTTACGAGAAGTATCGCGCCGGCGAATCGCACGGCACGTTCCCGGGTGCGGCCATGTTTGCCGACCTTTCCGGGTTCTCCATTATGACCGACACCCTCTCCGCGCATGGCACGCATGGTGCAGAGGTGTTGGCAGATGTAATGCGCGTGGTGTTCGAGCCGCTGGTCAATGCGATTTACGCGCAGGGCGGGTTCGTGATCGGATATGCCGGGGACGCGTTCAATGCCGTTTTTCCCGCCGGGCAGGATTCAGGTCAGGCAATGACGCGCTGTTTATCGGCGGCGATGTTGATTCAAATGCGCACGGAGATGCGCCCGAAGGTATCCACTCCGTACGGCGATTTCCCAATCCGCATTAAAGTGGGGATTGGGTTTGGCGATACGCGCTGGCAAATTTTCAAATCCACAAATGAAAAGCGGGCAAGTTACTGGTTTCGCGGCGACAGCCTGAACGGCGCGGTGATCGCGGAGGAATCGGCGCAGGGCGGGGAAATCGTCGCCGACTCGATTGCCTACGAGTTATTGAAAGATCGCGTACAGGCGGTGCCGGCGAACGATTGTTTTTTGATTCAAGCTATGGATGCGGAACTCCCCCCGCCGCTTCCCGTCTCCAAACCGAAACCTGCCGATGACCTGATCGGCATCTTCCTCGCCGAACCCAATGTGCGCCTGCCGGCGATCGGGGAATTTCGCCAGGTATTGAATCTTTTCATCGATATTCCGCCGAGCATTTCCGACGAAGCGCTGATCGCGCCGTTCATGGAAACGGTATACCTTTTGCAGGAACAGTATGGCGGTTTCTTTCTGCGCCCCGATATGGGCGACAAGGGTTTCAATCTTTTGATGTTTTGGGGCGCGCCAACCGCGCGCGAAAACGACGTCGATCGCGCGTTGAATTTCATCCTTGAACTTTCCTCGCGAACGCACATCACCATACGCGCGGGGATTTCCTATCATATGGCCTATGCGGGCTTTATCGGCGCGAACCGCCGCGAAGATTACACCGCCTACGGTTGGGGCGTGAACCTCGCGGCGCGCATGATGGAACATGCCGATGAAGGCCAGTTCTGGCTCGACGAACAA
>JACPVD010000151.1 GCA_016191895.1 Chloroflexota bacterium
CCTTACATTCTTGTTCTTCCCCGCAAATCCTTCGCAGACTGTTTGCCGGATTTTTCGCCCACTTCGCCGCCGTTATTTCGTATTTCAATGGCGAGCATCTGGTCAATTTCATCCTTATCCTTGTGGGTGACGACTGCGATCTCGTGCGCCCTATGCAGCAGATATGGGAATGGCTCATTCCCCATGATTTTTGCCTGCTCGATTAAGACGCCATGTAAATTATTCACTGCCTCTTTGTTGTTTACAACCCACAAAGGGACATCAACCCTGGCGATTTTTGGCTTCTTTTCATCGCCGACATTGATATAAAAGAAATGGATTGAAATCGATCCTGTATATTTTTCTGCGGACTTCGCTTGAAGTTTAAATATGGCAGAGCGTTCATGTTTCCCCAAAATCCTGCTAAAGAGCCACCGGTCAGTTACCCCCAGGAAAGGATGGTATTTCTTCAGGTTGGGTAATTCATCCTGCGGGATCATCGCAACTTCCAGCAAGCGCACGACCCAGTTGGCGCCTGGCTTGTCCACGTACCCGGAAGCGATCACCCGCTGCTTTTCCATGTCCCTGAGCGCGTCGATGTAATCTTGCAGACTTTTTTCAAAATCCCTGGAATTATCGTTGTCAACCGCGCCCCACAGTTCCAACTGCCCTTCTGTCAGGGCGATCACCGTTCCGGTGTATTTTTGGGCGGCTTCCAACAGCTTCTTACGTTCTGCCACATCCCGCTGCAGGGCGACCTGGCTGTCGCTGAAGAAGGTGTCTTCGAATTCATCGAGCATGCGGAGTTCCGTGTGCGCCGTCACTTCGGGGGCGCTCCCCGAACCAACCTGCATGGCGATCACCCCCACATTGATGACATAATATTGAAGAGCCGCGTGCCTGTCTGGAACGATTTGAGAGCCGTCAGCGGCGATCACAGTCGCTTCTTTCGGAGAAGCAGGCAGAGGGTAGGATGAGGCGATATCTTCATCCAGCGGATAGGCGCAACGGATATTTGTATCCACTGACCTGGCAGTATCAGCCCTGGACCGCAGTTCATTCAGTTTGGAATTAAAGTATGCAAAAAGTTCCCGTGCCTGGGTTTGGGCATCTTCTTTCTTCTTTCGTCTTTCCCTGGTCCCGGCACCGATTGCTTTGATACGCGTGTACAAATCTTGATAATTGACAGGCATAGAACAAATGTATCAGGATTGTACAGGCAAACGGGACAAAATTCAAGCCGATGCGGGAACTTTTTGCAGGCAGGCGCGTCTGTTAGACATGTGGAGAATACATCTCAACAAGGAGTTTATGAAAATGAAGACAAAATCAATTCTTTTGGCTGTTGTGGCGGTCTTTGCGCTGGCATTGAGCGCTTGCGCGCCCGCCGCCAGCCCTGCCTCGACCCGTTCGATCAGCGTATCGGGTTCCGGAACTGCGTACCTGGTGCCGGATATTGCCTACATTTACGTGGGCGTGCATACCGAGAAGTTGACCGCCTCCGAAGCTGTCAAGGAAAATAACGCCCAGACGCAGAAGATGATCCAGGCATTGCAGGATTTCGGCATCGACGCCAGGGACATCCGCACCACCAACTTCAGCATCTGGCCCCAGGATAAATACGACCCGATGACCGGCGCTCCCACCGGCGAAAAGGTCTACGTGGTGGATAACACCGTCTACGTGACCGTGCGCGATCTCGCCAAACTCGGCGACCTGCTCGACACCGTAGTGACCGCCGGAGCCAACACCGTCAACAGCATCCAGTTCGACGTAGCGAACAAGGACGAGGCGCTCAAAACCGCCCGCGCCGAAGCCGTGAAGAACGCCGCCAATCAGGCGCAGGAACTTGCCGATGCCGCAGGCGTGAAACTCGGCGACATCCAGACCATTGGCTTCTACGACAGCGCTCCCTACCCCGTCTTCGACGGCAAGGGTGGTGGAGCCGCGGCGGAAGCGGCAGCGGTGCCCATCCAACCCGGGCAGTTGACCTTCACCGTGACCGTCAACGTGACCTACGCGCTCAAGTAAGCCCCGGTTCCTTCCCAGCCCGAACCTGCTCCCGAACAAGGAGCAGGTTCTTTGCTTTCTGCCTCTCCCGGAAGGCACAATTGCCTCCGGAAAACCCCATGCCGGGCGACGTGCCCCGCTTCCCACCCGCGTTGTCTGTTGCAACAAAAATGGTTGTGCTTTCCCTGCCGGGGTTCTATAATCAGTGCTTCACGAAATGGTTTCATAGTGGCGGCTTTTGCACTCATCGTCCACAAAGGAGTCGACATGAACCGTCCGTTTGTCTTCATCAACGTCGCGACGACCGCCGACGGCAAGATAGACACCTTCGAGCGCAGGGGCTCGGCGATCTCCTCCGCGCAGGACAAGGCGCGCGTGGATCGACTCCGCGCCGAGTCGGATGCGGTGATGGTCGGCGGGCGGACGCTTCTCGACGAGGACCCGAAACTGACCGTCAAATCGGAGGCATTGCGCCTCGAACGCGTCGCGCGCGGGCTTCCGCCAAATCCCGTCAAAGTGGGGATCGTCACCCGCGCGGAACTGAAACCGGATTCGGATTTCCTCGGCACAGGTCCGGCGCGGGTCGTAATATTCACAACAAATCGGACATCTAAAGAGCAACTCGCCTTTTTGCGGGCGCAGGGCGTGGAAGTGTTCGTCCATGAGGCGGAACGAGTCAACCTGACCGATGCGCTTGCCGACTTGAAGGGCGTGGGTATCCGCCGCCTGATGGTGGAAGGCGGGGCGGCGCTCAACTTCGAGTTGCTGCGGCTCGGGCTGGTGGACGAGCTCTCGGTCTACATCGCGCCGATGATCTTCGGGGGCGAATCCGCTCCGACGCTGGCGGCAGGTTCCGGCTTGGAGCGAAGCGCCGCCGTCCCGTTGAAACTGGCGCGGGTCGAACAGCACGCAGACGGCGGTATCATCCTACACTACCAATTGATTCAAGCCGCTTGAACGGCTTGCGGAGGAATATATGTCCACATTGATGCACGAAAAAATCCAGGTCCTGCTGGAAGAGGATTGCTGTCACGAATGCGAAGGCTACGGCGAAGACCA
>JACPVD010000168.1 GCA_016191895.1 Chloroflexota bacterium
AGGAGAAAGAGTCCCGCCCAGCGCAACAGGCGGGTTTGGATGTGGTTATACATACGGTTTGGCGTATACGGTTGTAGAGTCCAACGTCTCTGACGTTGGAGTTGATTTTCTCAAACACTATCTTCGTCATCCACAATTTCGGGAGGTTTGGCGCTGAGTTCGTGCGGCCACGCGCCGCTTTCGTTGAGCATGGCGGCGATCTCGTAGGGAGTGAGCAGGAATTCAAACGATTGTGCGTCCATGAATTCGACGATCAGCCTGTGAGGAGGTTTTTCGACCTTGAAGCTTTTTTGCACGCGACCCAGAAAATAGGTTGCGCTTTCGCGTGAGATTTGAAACCGCGTTGCGATTCGCTCGGAGGGTTTGATCTTGTCCATGTTTTTATTGTACCTGATGGTACGCGGTGATTAAAAGCATTAACCACAGAGTATTCATGAAACAAGTTTTACCCCGAAAGCCGAAAACGGAGTCCAACGTCTCCAGGCTTTGGAGTGAGAGTTGAACGTCAGGAGACGTTCGACTCCGGCCAAACCTACTGAAGTCCGCACTCCGATATAATTCCATATGCGCGATCGAACATAACAAGGAGATATGTCATGACCGAGAAATTCACAAAAGGTGAAACGCACGGATGCATTGTTTGCGGCAGGTTGTACCAGATGTTCGTGGTCACGGATGCGAACGGAAAATTTACCGACGCAATGGTGATGAGCGCGGGCGGGAGACTGGTGCGGAATCCGACTCGGCCGCTGGTGGCGTGCGAGGGTCACGCCGGGGCGGAGATCGAAGCGGCGGTGGCCAGGGCGTACGGCAGCCAGGAAGAGGATGAGGATTGAATCATGCCACCCACAGATAAATTCATTCTCGCAATCGACCTTGGTACGTCGGGCCCCAAGGTTGCATTATTTTCAACGCACGGCGAACTTGTCGGTAGTGAGTTCGAGGAAACGCCGGTCGTTCTTTTACCCGGCGGCGGCGCGGAGCAGTCCCCGCAGGTTTGGTGGAGCGCGATCGACAAAGCCGCAAAACGATTGCTTGGCAGGGGGCTCGTAAAAACCGAAGACATTGCCGCCGTCGCGTCCACTGCGCAATGGTCGGGGACAGTGGCGGTCGATTCGAACGGAAACGCGATAGGCAATTCGATCATCTGGATGGATTCGCGCGGCGCTCCGTACATTCACAAAATGGCGGATGGGCTGTTGAAGGTCGAGGGGTACGCGCTTGCAAAACTCATTCGATGGATTCGACTCACGGGCGGCGCGCCGGGAAATGTGGGCAAGGACCCCGTCGCGCATATTTTGTATCTCAAACACACGCAGCCCGATATATATCGCCGCGCATATAAGTTTCTCGAGCCTGTGGATTACATCGGCTTGCGGCTCAGCGGTCAATTTGCCGCTTCGTTCAACTCGATCACATTACATTGGATGACCGACAATCGCGACATCTCAAACGTGACCTATCACGACGGATTGATCCAGCTCTCGACGATCGATCGCGCGAAACTGCCGGACCTGAAACCTGCCAATGCGATTCTCGGACATCTTCTCCCCGACGTTGCCCAAGCCTGGGGATTGCGTGAAAATGTCAGCGTGTTGATGGGTTCGCCGGATGTCCACTCCGCCGCTGTCGGATCCGGCGCGGTGCGCGATTTCGAACCGCATTTGTATATCGGCACCTCGGGCTGGCTGACATGTCATGTCCCATTCAAGAAAACCGACCTCTTTCATAATCTCGCCGCGCTTCCATCTGGAATCCCCGGGCGGTATTTGCTCACCAACGAACATGAATCCGCGGGCGGAGCCTTGCAGTATTTACGCAATAGCATATTATTCCCGCAGGATGAACTGTCCACAGGCGGGATGCCCGCAAATGCCTATCAACTGCTCGACCAAATGGCGGAACGCGTGTCCGCCGGAAGCGGCAAGTTGATCTTCACTCCCTGGCTGTACGGCGAGCGCGCTCCCGTCGACGATCATCTTGTGCGCGGCGGGTTTTACAATCTGTCACTGAACACCACCCGCGCCGACATGGTTCGCGCTGTCTTTGAAGGCGTCGCCTATAACGCCCGCTGGCTGTTGAAATACGTGGAGCAATTCATCAAACGCCCTGTGGAATCGATCAACATGGTGGGCGGCGGGGCGAAGTCGAATATCTGGTGCCAGATCCATGCGGACGTGTTGAATCGCCCGATACGGCAGATGAAGGATCCGATCGAAGTCAATGTGCGTGGCGCGGCCCTGCTGGCTTCGGCGGGATTGGGGCACATGAAATATGACGAGATCGGCACGCGGGTGAAGGCCATGAACACGTACATGCCCAACCCTGACCATCGAAAAATTTACGATGAGTTGTTTCGGGAATTCCTTGCGACCTACGAAAGCAATCGCGGGATGTATGCGAGATTGAATCGGGTATCGCAGCATTAATGTTGCGGTACGGTGGAGAAAATTATGAGTTCCATGGATACATTGATCAAAGTCGCGGAAAAACTTCACCCGCGGCTTGTGGCATTTTTGGAAAAGCGGATGAAAAACATCCCCGCCGTCGCGGAGAGAATCGAAGGGGAATACGCCGAAATCATGACCGAAATGGAAAAGTCGGCAAAACCATACAAAGACACCTTCCCGACATTCACGCGCATCCCCGCAAAGGGACGGGATCGCGCCGAAATATTGGGCGAGATGGAAGCCATGCGCAGGCGGGAAGAATCCCAATGGAAGGACGGTTTTGTCTCCGGCGCAGTCTATCACGGCGACTCAGCGCACATCGATTTTCTCAATCAGGTATACGCGATCAACTCGCAGAGCAACCCGCTTCATGCGGATGTGTGGCCGAGCGCGGGCAAGTTCGAAGCGGAGATCGTCGCCATGACCGGGTCCATGCTCGGCGGATCAGGCCTTGAAGTGTGCGGCACGGTTTCTTCCGGCGGAACCGAAAGCATCATGCTGGCAATGAAAACATATCGAGACTGGGCGCGGGAAACAAAGGGAATCAGGCAGCCGGAGATGATCGTCCCTGTGACGGCTCATGCCGCGTTCGACAAGGCCAGCCAGTATTTCAACATCAAAGCCATTCATGTTCCGGTGGATGAAAACTTTCGTGCTGATATAAACGCAGTGAAACGGGCGATCACAAGGAACACGATTGTCATCGTCGGGTCGGCGCCGTCCTTTCCGCATGGCGAGATTGATCCGATTTCGGAGTTATCCGAACTTGCGCGGAGACGCAATATCGGCTTTCACACCGATGCGTGTCTCGGAGGTTTTGTCCTGCCCTGGGCGGAAAAACTTGGGTACGATGTGCCGTCATTTGATTTTCGTTTGCCGGGGGTCACGTCCATTTCGGTGGATACGCATAAATTTGGGTATGCGGCAAAAGGCGCTTCGGTCATTTTGTATCGCAACCCGGCGCTGAGGCATTTTCAGTATTACACCGCCACCGAATGGCCGGGCGGATTGTATTTTTCGCCTACATTTGCCGGAAGCCGCCCCGGCGCATTAAGCGCAACCTGCTGGGCGGCGTTGACGTCCATTGGCGAAGAGGGGTATATGGACGCGACGAAAAAAATCCTCGAGACCGCCGAAACGATCAAGCAGGGAATTCGCTCCATCCCGGAATTGCGTGTCCTCGGCGATCCGCTGTTTGTGGTGGCGTTCGCGTCAGATTCGGTGGATATTTACAAGGTGTTGGATTTTATGTCCCATCGAAAATGGAGTTTGAACGGCCTGCACAAACCCGCGTGCGCGCATGTGTGCGTCACGTTGCGGCATACCCAGCCCGGCGTCGCGGAACGCTTTATCACTGATTTACGCGATGCTGTTGAACATGTCAAAGGACATCCCGAAGAAAAAGGGACGATGGCTCCCGTCTATGGCATGGCCGCTACATTACCCATGCGCGGCATGGTCAGCGACTTGTTGAAGAAGTATCTGGATTTGATGTTCAGGGTGTAGCGAATTGGGGCGTGGGGCGTGTTGAGCGTGCTTC
>JACPVD010000169.1 GCA_016191895.1 Chloroflexota bacterium
CCCTCCTTTCCGCCCGATGCGCCATGCACATCGAAACCGCGGCGGCCAAGAATGAGTCGAATCAGTTCGATCATTTCTGGCTCGTCTTCGATGCAGACAATATGTTTGACCGTTTCGCTGTTCATGTTTCTCCTGTTTTTCACAATAAGTTTACCATATGCAAAAGAGACAAAGGCAACTCGTATCATCTCAAAAGGGGGAACGTCCCGAAGGTTTCTTCAAAAAACCTGATTGCATTGCTCAAACCTTTGGGACGGTGAATTGCTTCCCAGGTTTTTGAGAAGATACGAAAATCCGATGAAAATCATCACCTGGAACATCAACGGGATTCGTGCTGCGCTGGGAAGGAGGTCGCTGGATTGGGCCTTCGCCAAACGCCCCGACTATCTTTGCTTGCAGGAAGTGAAGGCGCGCGAGGAACAATTGACCGACGAACAGCGCGGGATGTTGAAACTTCCGTACGCATGGAATCCCGCGCAAAGATTGGGGTATAGCGGCGTGGCGACTTTTTTCAACCATCAACCCGACGCGATCGTGATTGGAATGGAGGGGACTGCTTTCGACGCGGAAGGTCGCGTCATTCAGACTGTGGGGGCGGGATTCCGTCTCTTCAACATCTACTTCCCGAGCGGCCAGCGCGGAAAGGAACGCGTGGATTATAAACTTGCGTTTTACGCGCATTTGTTGAAGTTGTGTGACAAACTTCATAAGCAGGGTGAAAGTATCGTTATTACCGGCGATTTCAATACAGCGCACATGCCGATCGATTTGAAAAACCCGAAGCAGAACCAAAAGACATCGGGTTTCCTGCCTGAAGAGCGCGAGTGGGTGCAAAAGTTTTTGGATCACGGTTTTGCAGACGCGTTTCGCCGCTTGTACCCGGAGAAAGTTCAATATACATGGTGGTCGCAGGCATCGGGTGCCCGCCAACGCGGAGTCGGCTGGCGGCTGGATTATTTCCTCGTTTCCGAGAATCTCATGCCCCGCGTGAGGGATGTGGTCGTTCACGATGAAGTGATCGGCTCGGATCATTGCCCGGTGGAACTGGTGTTGGATTTATAGGAGTCCGGCGTCTCTGACGTTGGAGTGAAAGGAGTCCCGAAGTTCTACTTCGGGTGTGTCCGCAAGTAGAACTTGCGGACACCGTCCGTCTTTCGGGGAGACTCCATTCCATGGTTTTTGCCGGCAGGTTTCGGGTGGGTGGGGCGCGTATTAGAGAATCGTATAAGATTTCGATTTGGCGCATCGTCCAGAGGCATGGCTTGGTATAATCCAGCCGCCAGTCAAATTTGGAGGATTCCGTGAATTCCCGTAGTCAATCGTTTTTTGTGTATTTCCTTCTGATCGTCGCCATCGGCGCCATGCTGTACATGGGCCTGCGCGAGAACACGACGACGGAAGATTCGTTGACCATCAACGAGGTGGCGTTGGCGGTTCAAAAGGGCGAAATTGCCCGTATCATTATCGAGAGCGACGATGCCATTCGCGTGGTGAAGAAAAACGGCGCGGAAGAGGGTGTTGAATCGCGCAAAGAGTCGAACGCCACGCTGGTGGAGCAACTTGCCGGCCTCGGTGTGACGACGGAACAACTCGCCCCTGAGAATGTCATCATCGAAGTGAGCGCGCCTTCCGTATGGACGGGCGTTTTGAGCGGCGCGTTTTACATTTTGCCGGTGCTGTTAATGGGCGGCGTGTTGTGGTTTATCTTCCGCCAGGCGCAGGGAAGCAATAACGCGGCCATGTCATTTGGCAAGAGCCGCGCGCGCATGTTCAGCGGAGAGCACCCCACCGTTACCTTTGCCGATGTGGCCGGCGCGGAGGAATCCAAGCAGGAACTTGCCGAAGTGGTGGAGTTCCTCAAAGAACCGCAGAAGTTCATTCAACTTGGAGCGAGGATTCCAAAGGGCGTTTTGCTGGTCGGCCCTCCCGGAACAGGCAAGACGCTTTTGGCGAAAGCCGTTTCCGGCGAAGCCGGCGTCCCATTCTTTTCGATTTCCGGTTCCGAGTTTGTGGAAATGTTCGTGGGTGTTGGTGCAAGCCGTGTGCGCGATCTGTTCGACCAGGCCAAGCGCCATTCCCCCTGCATTATTTTTGTGGATGAAATCGACGCGGTGGGGCGTCAGCGCGGGGCGGGGCTTGGAGGCTCTCACGATGAGCGCGAGCAGACGTTGAATCAAATGCTCGTTGAAATGGACGGATTCGATACCGACACGAATGTCATTATTATCGCCGCAACCAACCGTCCCGATATTCTTGACCCCGCCTTGTTGCGCCCCGGCCGGTTCGACCGTCGCGTGACGTTGGATCGCCCGGACGTGAAAGGCCGCGAGGCGATCCTCAAAGTGCATGTGAAAGGCAAGCCGCTCGATCCGCAGGCCGATCTTGCGTCGATTGCGCGAGGCACGCCGGGATTTGCCGGCGCGGATTTGGAAAACCTTGTCAATGAAAGCGCGATTCTCGCCGCCCGCCGCAACAAGAAATCGATCAGCCAGCCTGAATTGGAAGAGGCGATCGAACGCGTGGTGATGGGCCCGGAACGCAAGTCTCGTTTGATATCGGATGAAGAGAAACGCATCATCGCCTACCATGAGGCGGGTCATGCCGTAGTGGCAAACGCCATCGCTGAAGCCGATCCCGTGCAAAAAGTGACCATTGTCGGGCGCGGACAAGCCGGCGGCGTGACCTGGTTTCGCCCCGACGAAGACCGCATCCTCATGTCGCGCAAGAAGATTTTGGCGACGCTGGCAATGGCTCTTGGTGGCCGCGCCGCGGAGGAACTCATCTTCGACGACATCACCTCTGGCGCATCCAAC
>JACPVD010000170.1 GCA_016191895.1 Chloroflexota bacterium
AATCCTTGTATTGGCGCAAAACAGGCGCGGTTTTCAATGTACAATGGGGGCCATACATCCCCTGCCATGAACGCAACGAAAAAAAGTCCCATTTTCACTTTCATGCAAGCCAGCACATCGGAACGTTATGAGAAATCCGATTTTATCCTTGCGGGATTTGTGTCGCTTTTGCATTTGTCGGCGGCGATTCTCAGCGCCCGGTTGCTTGGCGTCTCCATAAATATCGCGGCTCCCTGGGGTGAATGGGACTGGTTCTGGCAGACCCTGCCCCTTGATCTCCTGCGGACCGATCTCTGGGGTTCCATTTGGTATTTACATTCCCAGCCTCCGCTTTTCAATGTGTTGGGCGGTGTTCTGGCAAAGCTCTTTTATCCCTATCATCTGGAAGCGCTGCACATCCTCAATGTATTATTGGGAAGTTTACTTTGCGGGTTGGCATATCTCCTTGCCGCGCATTTCGCGCCCAGCCGGCGGATTGCCGCGATATGGGGCTTGATCATCAGCCTGAATCCGGCGTTGTTTCTATATGAAGCATACATTCTCTATTCGCTCCCAACCGCTTTTCTGATCGTTGCGCAAGCTTCGTGCATTCTCTGGCATCAACGCGCCAAATCCGCCGCGGCTTTGTACTGTTTTATCGGCGCCCTTAACCTGCTCATCCTCACGAGAAGCGCGTATCACATCATCCTTGTCCCTGTGGCGCTTGCGTTCGTGTTTTTGATATCGGAAAAGGGAACAAGGGCAAAAGTTGTTCTCATTTGCGCGATCCTTTGTCTATCGAGTGTGTCGTGGTACGCCAAAAATCTGGCTGTTTTTGGGTTTTTCGGGTCAAGCAGTTGGTCGGGACAATCGCTCAGGAGAATCGCATCCGATGGGTATACCAAAAAGGAATTAAAGGAATTATCGAGCGATGGAGTCATCGACGCCCTCGTCGCCGAAAAAATGGAATTCCTGCTTCCGTCCGCTTATGAAGAATTTGGTTTCCAGAAACGCTCCCCCATCGCGGCGCTTTCCAACGACGACCATAACAACGTCAACATCCCCGACATCAGCGCCGCGTATGGAAGGAATGCCGCGCGCCTGATCGAATATCGTCCCCAGGCCTACGCGCGGACCGTGTGGAAGGCTTTTTCGGTTTACTGCAAACCCTCTTCGCGATACTCCCATCTTGCCATCAATTTCAATAAAATGTTCGGGCCTGTAAAACGCTACATTACCATCCTGCAATTTGTCACGACCAGTTTCCTGATCGTATTCCTGCCAGCCGTGTTGATTCTGTATGTGATACAAACTTTTGCAAGGTATCGATGGAACCTGTCCCAGGCCATGCAAACCGACAGCGTGTTGTTCTGGTGCTTTTTCATGATTCTCTACTCGGTCGTGTTGACATGCATAACGGAGATCGGCGAAAACAACCGTTTCAAGTTCGAGGTGGAAACGCTCATCTGGATTCTCGCGCCGGTTGCCCTGGGCAGGGTCAAGCCGCTGATCAGGATATGGGAAAGTTTACGGGGAAATTCCGTATCTTCTCGATAAAAGGGCGAGCCAAACCATCAATGTGACGGCCCGGCATGGGACAAACCCAGTTTCTCCCATACCAACTTGACCATTAGCCCCGCCCTCCAAAATGCGACCGCGGCCATGCCATGCGCAAGCACCGCAAAGAATGGCGGCTTTTGAAATGTGTAATAGGTCCAGCATTCGCGGGTGGTACCCCATAACTCGAGGAAATATCACAGCCCCGCGCCGGCGATAAACGTCAACAGGGCAAAACGACGATCCGTCGGCGTGAGGATGAGCAAAATACACAGAATTGTCGCGAGCCAGGTATGAGACTTGTCGAACGTTGGGGAAACGAAGACCAGCATAAGGGTCAGGAAGGATGCGAAAATGATCCAGTAAACGGATCGCAAAGTCTCCCGGCTTTGCGCCGACGCCGGGAGGCGCCGGAGTCCGTAATCCAAAAACCTGGTGATGCGGTCGATCGAAAGGCTTGCGATCGGCCAGGCGGGGATGATCCACAGCGGCGGACGTTCGGCGGTGTAATAATGCCAGAGATTGGTCTGTGTGCCCCACGATTCGATCGCCAGCCCGCCGCACATGCCGACAAAGACGATGAGCAGATCGGTTTTTAGATTCGCGCGCGCCACAATGGTGACGGACATGAACAGGAACACACCGATCAACAACCAGTCGATATATAACCACCAGGAGCCTTCCCAATCGATGAAGGCGAGGTATTCCTCCGCCAGCGGCCACCAGATGTAGACGATGAGAAAGATGGTCACGAAGAATCCGCCCAGCAAAATGGACGAGTCGCGGGTCCAGAAGGTCTGTCTTTGATTTTCCATGCGGCGATTATACTGCCTGTATTTTTTAATCCACGCCCGGTGGGTAAAGGGGTATAATCGCTTTGTCGATGGGCGGAGACGCATCTTCTCATCGGCGTATATCATCCAATTCACATGCGCCATCAAAAGGAGCACATCATGGGATTCTTCAGCACGATTCTCGAAAAACTTGGGCTTAAGAAAGAAGAGCCTGCCGCCCCCGCCACCCCGGCGCCCGCCCAACCCGCCGCCCCGGCCAGCAGCGGACCTTCCGGCCAACCGCCGGCAACCGTCGCGTCGATCGTGCGACCGACATCATCCGCGCCTGCCGCGGCCGAAAAAGAAGGTTTGGATTCCCTGCGCACCGCCGAACCCGCCGTTCAAGCCATCTCCGAAGTGGACGTAATGAAAAAACTCGAAGACATGGCCAAAGGTTCCGAACTCGATTGGAAGGTCTCCATTGTAGACATGCTCAAGATCCTTGGCATCGACTCAAGCAAGGATTCCCGCATCGAACTGGCGAAGGAACTTGGCTGTCCCGACGACCTCATCGGCGGCGACTATTCCAAGATGAACGTCTGGCTGCACAAGGAAGTTCTCAAACGCGTCGCCCAAAACGGCGGAAACATTCCGAAGAGTATGTTGGATTAAGATCGCAGAAAAGTAGTCGGTAGACAGGTAGTCAAAAAGAGTCGGGTGAAAAGTCCGACTCTTTTTTGTTTGATTCTCTTCAACCTCTCTTGCATCTTTTTGTATCTTCCCAATATTTCGGGGAGATACGATACTTCGATACCTTGAAGGCCTGTCTTTTAAAGTAAAATACAACGCATGCTTGCGAGAATATTTTCCTGCGCCGTCGTCGGCCTTGAAGGCGTCATCGTTGAAGTGGAAGTGGATTACACCAACGGCCTGCCCGGCATGACCATCGTCGGCCTGCCGGATGCCGCCGTGCAGGAAAGCCGCGAGCGCGTGCAAACCGCCGTCAAGAATGCGGGCCTGCATTTTCCACGCCATCGCATCGTTGTCAACCTCGCGCCTGCAACCGTCCGCAAAGAGGGCCCGTCCTACGATCTCCCCATCGCGCTCGGCGTCATTGTTCTTGCGGGCTTTCTCCCCCACGACAAAATCGAAAACACAATCGTCCTCGGCGAACTTTCATTGGATGGAGTCGTCCGCCACACACGCGGCGTTTTGCCCATGGCCGCCACCGCAAGGGCAAATGGATTCAAGCGGATGTTCGTCCCCGAAGTGGACGCGCCCGAAGCGGCCTTGATCCCCGACCTCGAAATTATCCCGGTCAAAACGCTTGCGCATCTCTTCGACCATTTATCTGGTCGGCATTTAATTGAGCCTTATCTCCCCTCGACAGATTCGCTTGAACCGTTATTCACTCCAACCGATTTTTCAGAAGTAAAGGGACAGGAACACGTCAAACGCGCGCTCGAAGTCGCCGCAGCCGGCGGACACAATGTTCTGATGGTTGGCAGCCCGGGAGCCGGTAAAACTTTATTAGCACGCGCAATCCCCGGCATCCTCCCTGAAATGAGCATCGAAGAATCCCTGGATGTGACGCGCATCTATTCGGTGGCCGATCAACTCCCAGCGGGAACTCCTCTCATTCAGCATCGTCCGTTCCGCGCGCCGCATCACACCATCAGCCACGCAGGGCTCGTCGGCGGCGGGAATATTCCCAAACCCGGTGAAATTTCCCTTGCACATCGCGGCGTTTTATTCCTCGATGAGTTTCCCGAATTCGGAACGCGAGTCCTCGAAGTGATGCGCCAGCCGATGGAAGATAAAGTGGTCACCATCAGCCGCGCCAAAGGCTCGCTTACGTTCTCCGCAAACTTTCAACTAATCGCCGCAATGAATCCATGTCCGTGCGGATACTACGGCGACTCGCTCAAACCCTGCACCTGCGCCCCGGCGTTGGTGACAAAATATCAAAAGCGAATCTCAGGGCCATTATTAGACCGTATCGATATTCACATCGAAGTGCCGCGGGTGGATTATGAAAAGTTAAGCGGGAATAAATTAAGCGAATCTTCCGAAGTTATTCGCCAGCGCGTGCAGTCTGCGCGTGAACATCAACGGATTCGATTCTCGAAAAACGGATCGTCCGACATCGTCTGCAACGCCGATATGCGCATCGGGGAGATTCGGCAATTTTGTCAGTTGCAGGATGAAGGTCAGGGCTTGATGCGGGCGGCGATGAGTCAACTCAACTTGTCGGCGCGCGCCTATCATCGCATCTTGAAGTTGGCGAGAACAATCGCAGACCTGGCGGGGAGCGAAGACGTCCAATCCACGCACCTGGCGGAGGCGTTGCAATACAGGCCGAAGTTGATGATGGGATAGCGGCTTCTCATTAAACCCACTCCATTGCCTTGCTTGATTTTACGGGATTTCCCACACCTTGAAGTTATCCAGCCAGACCCGGTTGAAATCACTCTGTTCGCCGCCCGCCCTGCCGAAGATGAGCGCCACTCCGCCGGTCAGGAACTCCTCGTTTTCCAGCACGCGCTGATTCATCAACTTTCCTCCAGCATAAAAGCGCAGGTTGCTCCCGAACTTCTCCACGCGCAGATGGGTTAATAACCCCTCCGTCGGGTAATTACACATCGGGTAACTGGCTTTCGGAAAGTCAACTGTGTAATCGAAGAAGCCGCAATTATACGAACCGGAGATCAGCGAAGCGTAATAGTAAAGCCTGTCTTCCTTTTTCTGAACTCCGTACGCAATGCCGCAGGCGATTCCGTCGCCCTGGGGATCGCAATCCACCTCGGCGATGAAGTCCGTCAATTGCTTCCCGCTTTCGATGACGAAGAACCCATTCCACGGCAGGCTGACGGTGGCGATGCCCTCCCTGTAAACGAGATCGTAATCCATGATGTTTTCAGCGATGAACGGACTGCCTTCGTCCAAACCTTCCTCGAAGACCAGTTGCGCGTTTTGGATGCGCTGATCTATATCCAGCATGACGGCGGTGGCTGTCCCAGCCGCCTGCGCCTCAGACTCCGCCCGGGCTGTTTCCTGAACCGCGGCAGTTGCGCTGCTGACGGC
>JACPVD010000171.1 GCA_016191895.1 Chloroflexota bacterium
AACATTCCCAGCCCAAGAATAATTTTTCCAAGCAGGTACGCGCCGAGAACAACCTGCAACGTCCCGTTCAAAAGATACGCGGCGATAATCGCGAGAGTGGCAATCACACTCTGCGCAAGATTGACCATGCCCTGCAACTTGATCTTATCCGTCACCTGCAAAATGCCGACAGAGGTTTCGTAGTTAAAGTTTGCCAGCAAGCCGATCCCATAGACGACAAACAGCATGGCTGTGCCGGGCGTTTTGGCTAAATATCCTTCCGCCAGCCCCGCGGAAAAAAGGACGACTAAAAACGCCAGCAACGAAACAACCGTCTCCCCGATGGATGCGGCCTTCAACACCGCCGAAGCCCTGTCCTTTTCGCCCTTTGCAAGATATTCGCCTGCATACCGCACCACCAACTCTCCCATGCGAAATGAAAACAGGCTGTTCACGGTGGACGAATAGGCAATCAACACCTTGACCAGTCCCAATCCCTCGGGGGCAAGCAGGCGCGCTACCAGCGCCCCCTGCAATACGCTCAACCCGACGCTGATCGTGTTCGCGCTGAACAACGCCCCGCTGGAACGAATCACTCTTGCAAACAGGGGATCATCTTTGAATTTTTGGTAAAACCGCATGCGGAGATTATAAACGTTGAACATATCTTCCCAATAAACTGGGGTGTTCCCCACTTTCCCCTCCTTTTTGAAAGGATACGGTTGAACGCCAAAGATTAACGAAAATCAGACACGGAAAAGTTATACTCAAATCGCACGCACCAATACGTACCGCAAACTTCAGTTTGCGGCGGGCATGGGCAGGATAAATCCTGCCGTCCCCTGGTTTTCGCGGAGCAGTCCTATAAGGAGGCAAAATGTTCGACAAAATTCTTCTGGCAGTGGACGGTTCTGAACACGCCCTGCACGCGGCGCGCACCGCCGCAAATCTCGCGCGCGCCATGAACACAAAGGATTTTCGCATTGTGGTGGCCTATGATCCCATTCCGCCGTATCTTGGCGAGCCCAACATGCAAAACGCCATCGATGCGCGGCTTGAAGACGCAAAAGCAATTCTTGAAAGGGCGGTCAAGGAAGTGGGCGAATTACCCGCCAGAATTCACAAGGAATTGATCGAGGGTTCGCCCGCGCAAGCCATCATCGATGTGGCGTCCACGCGCAAGAGCGACATCATTGTGATGGGTTCGCGCGGCCTGGGCACATTGGCCGGCCTGTTGCTTGGCAGCACCAGCCAAAAGGTCGTGGCGCACGCGCCGTGTCCAGTGTTGATCGCGAGGTAGTTGCGCGAAACGGTTTGTTAGTTTGTTCGTTTGGATAGTCGTTCGGCTTCCGAAAATTCTTCGGGCGTGTTGAGATTCTTGAAACATAAACCCGAAGGGTCGAATGCTTTCACTTCATCGGGTGAAAGCGTTCTTACTTTAACACCTGGAAACCACGCGATGGCCTTCCACTGATTCGCTTCAATGGCCGATTCAATTGCGGGCAGGCAGGCCGCGCGGCGATATAATGCATGGAAAGGCTCGTAACCTTCGTCTGTTCTGGCGATGACGACATCCGCATCCTCGTTGACCATGAGCCTGCGCGCGCCTTCGATCAGGCTTGTACTCGCGAAGGGCATGTCGCAGGCAACCACAGCCACCAGCGGAGACCTGGCAGACGCGATCGCAGTGTAGAGTCCGCCCAATGCGCCGCGCCCCGGTTTTAGGTCAGGGACGAGGCGCAGGCCGAGAAATTCATAATCGGCGGGACGATTCGTCGTCACGATCATTTCGTCCGCAATGGGCGCCAGTCTGTCGATGACATGTTGAATCAACGGACGGCCGAGAAACGGTTTAAGGGCTTTATCCTCGCCCATGCGCGCCGACATGCCGCCGGCTTGAATGACCACAGTTAACATAGGCACATTATAGATGAGTTCCCTCGCAAACGTATTGGACAAGTTGACCGTCGAAGGCGGGTTATACGAGTCGCTCGACGATAACGCTGTGCGCTGTCATGCGTGCGGACATCATTGCCTGATCCGCGAAGGGAAGCGCGGGATTTGCCAGGTGCGGTTTAACGAAAAGGGAGTGTTGCGCGTTCCATTTGGATATGTGGCGGCATTGCAAAGCGACCCCATTGAGAAGAAACCTTTTTCGCACGTTCTGCCCGGCTCAAATGCGTTGACGTTTGGAATGTTGGGTTGCGACTACCATTGTAGTTATTGCCAGAACTGGCTGACATCCCAAGCCTTGCGCGACCCGGCTTCGGATGTGGCGGCACAGTTTGTGCGGAAGATTTCGCCGCAAGAGATGGTCGACCATGCGCGGCGGACAAAGGCATCGGTGGTGGTCTCCTCGTATAACGAGCCGTTGATCACGAGCGAATGGGCGGTGGCGATCTTCAAACAGGCGAAGCAGGCCGGGTTGATGTGCGCCTATGTGTCGAATGGGAATAATACGCCGGAGGTGATGGAATATTTACGTCCCCATCTCGATGCATATAAGATTGACCTAAAATGCATGAGTGAGAAAAATTATCGTTCATTGGGCGGGACGCTGCAAAACACGCTGGATGGAATCAAACGCGCGCGCGACCTGGGCTTGTGGGTGGAAGTGGTGACTTTGGTGATCCCCGGCTTCAACGATTCGAATGAAGAGTTATGGGATGCGGCGCGTTTTCTCGCCGAGGTATCCCCCGATATTCCCTGGCATGTGACGGCGTTTCATAAAGATTATAAAATGCTTTCGCCGCAGAACACCGATTCGCGGACATTGATCCGCGCGGCGGAGATCGGGCGCGAGGCGGGGCTGCGGTATGTGTACGCGGGGAATTTGCCGGGAACCGTCGGGGAATATGAGTCGACCCATTGTCCGCGATGCAGTACTCGGCTTGTGACGCGAAGCGGGTACGTTATCCAAAAATATGACATCACGAGAGATGGAGCCTGCCCAAAATGCGGGGAAAAAATCGCCGGGTTGTGGCCGCAAGACCCCTCTGCAGTAGGGTTATTTGGGATTGGGCAACCCCTGCCTGTAATGTAGATATTTTTTTGTTGTATA
>JACPVD010000145.1 GCA_016191895.1 Chloroflexota bacterium
GGGATTCAAGTAGTAGTATGGGCGCAGATTCTCCGGCACCGCCGTCACCGGGTAAATGATCGGGGAGGCATAAAACCATAATTGAAGCCCCAGCAGGATCAACGAACGAACGTCGCGGACGAAAACATTCGCCGCCGCGGTTGCCAACCCCAACCCCAGCATCAAGACCAGCTGTATTGCCAGGATCAACGGCAGGAACAGCAGTCCCAGCGGAAAGATCGGGATCCGGTAAACGGCTATCAAAATGACAACAAGCACCGCCGCCACGCCAAAATCCATCAGGCGGGCAAGCATTGCCGCCAGGGGCAGTATCTCGCGAGGGAAGTAGATCTTGTTCACCAGTGTCATATTGTCCACCAGCGAATTCGACATATCGGTCAACGACGTGGAAAGTAAAGTCCACGGTACCATCGCCACATAGGAGAAGATCACATAAGGGATGTTCCCGGTATCTATCCGCACGACCAGGGTGAAAACTACCGTATAAATGGCAACCTGCGCCGTGGGTTGAAGGATCGCCCAAAACCAGCCGAGAACCGACTGTTGGTAGCGCGCGCGGATGTTTCGGGAGGTCCATTCCCTGAGCAGGTCCCGTGATTTAAGAAGTCGCATCATGAAACAAGTTCCTAATTCGTTTGAGGTTCGTATTATTTGCCGGGTGTGGCAGAAGGCGGCGCAGTTTTGGCACGGCTCTCGCTGGCGGCAGTCAGGTCGTTATGCTGGTGTGACCAGCGGGCAACCGGCTCATAAATACCACTGGATTCTTCGTAACTTCGGGCGTTACCCTTTACTGTGAACCAGTCGGAGCGCCCGCCCATGGGCGTCAGACCGATGGAATCCTCCTCGTTCAGGAACCAGGCTTCGATGAAGTAGGTCCCGGTGATCAGTTGAAGCGGCTCAAGGTCCACGGATACGATTCCGGTTCCCCGTTCCACATCCAGGTGGTAGTCGTCCAATTTAGTTCGAAGCATGAAACAAGTCAAACCGTCTGACCGGATGACAAAAATGGACATATTGACCGAGCCCATATCCTGGTAGGCATTGTAATGCACCCGGACTTGCGCAGTCTGGTTACTGAAAAAGCGTTCCGGTTTTTCGCCGTCCAGGGTCACAAGGTCGACGCCGGTGATCTCCAACCCGGTTTCGGAACCTTTCTGGTGGATGGGGGCGCCCTGGAATTTGCTGGCTCGTTCGGCATGCAGGTCGTTTTCGTAGGCTTCGATCACGTGTTTTGTGTCGTCCCACATTTGCACCTGACCTTTTTTCAGGTACAGCGCCTTCTGACAAACTGCCTGCACCATGTACAAGTTATGCGATACGAAGAGGATGCTCGTGCCTTGGTGAATCAAGGACTGGATACGCTTGAGGGATTTTTGCCGAAAGGATGCGTCGCCAACCGCCAGCACTTCGTCAACCAGGAGGATCTCCGGTTCGATGCAGGAAGCTACAGCAAAGCCTAGCCGCACGATCATGCCAGAGGAATAACGCTTGACAGGCGTATCGATGAAACGTTCCAACTCTGAAAAATCCACTATTTCATCGAAACGTTTGAAAATTTCATGGCGTTTTAATCCCAGGATGGTGCCATTGAGATAAATATTTTCACGACCGGTCAGGTCTGGATGAAAACCTGCGCCCAATTCGATCAAGGCGGAGAGTTTGCCGTTGGTTTCGATCCTTCCAGAAGTTGGCTTGGTAATATTGGCAAGAAGTTTAAGTGTGGTGGTCTTCCCGGCGCCATTGGAGCCGACCAGAGCCATGGATTGCCCTTGTTCGAGGTCAAAACTTACATCCTTCAACGCCCACAGGGTTTCGTTACCCTGCCTTTCCGCCGCCGAGGGACGCAGGAGCCGTTTGGCGCCATGCGAGATCAATGCAGGCAGGCTGGTACGTGCCACGCCCAGCCTGTATTTCTTCGATACATTTTCAAAACTGATCACCCTGTTCACAAAAGGTCTCCTTTACAACATGGGAGTATGTATCCCGCCCAGGATTATGGATGAGTCGGGGGAAAACGCTACTGACCCCGGTTTCGATATATCCGATAAACGAGTATAACCGCGATCAATATCAATATAACGGGAGCCATGGCAATAAGCAAGGGACCCGCAGGATTATTGGTCAACCCGACCGGCGAGCCATCAAGGTTGATCTGAGGCATGTCAGTAGGGATATCCTGCGGGTTATTCGCGCCCAGATCCGGTCCCGTTGTGAGAACCGGGGTTTCGATCACGGCAGCAGGAGGCGTCACAACCGGAAGTTCCGGCGAATCCAAAACGGTATAGGAGAACCATACGCCATGGGGGTTTTCAGCACCGGGGTCTTCGCGCCATACCACCAGCAATACATTCCCCTGACTCACCACCGCGCGCACGTCATGAGGCGCGTGTGAAGTGACGAATCGATCCGGGTCACTCCACACACCTGCTTTATAGGAACTATGCCACATGCCGCCGATCTCGCGATTGGTCTCGTTTTCGACGTATTCGATACGCTGGGTGAACAAGGTGTGGATATGACCGGCGCTATCCACAACCAGGGAGTGTTCACCGCTCCTACCCAAGAGCCGATAGAATGGAACCACGGGATCCTGCCAGGTCTGGCCGCCATCATTCGAAACGTTGACCATTTGCACAGGGCGCCCGGGCGGAATAGGGCGTCCGCTGAATGGGTTGCCGTTATTGTACATGATGACGACGTCTTCGCCATTCGCCACAATCGAGGGAAACGACGGACCGAAGTAATCTTTGATTTCGATTCGTTTGTTGAGCATTACCGGTTCAGCCCACTCTTCGGTTTCAACATCGTACCGGGCATAATGGAGGGAAGAATCCGAACCGCGGTTGGTGACCACGTTCCATGCCGCGTGGAGTTGTCCGCCGGTTCCCATAAAGAGGCGAAGGCTGAAGGGTACAAGCCCGGACTCTGATGTTAAAAAGATCGACCGGGCTTTTGTCCAGGTGCTCCCGGAATTGTTCGAGTGAGTCTCGTACACACCGGGTCCGTCTATATTGCCCGCATAAATGACGACGAGGTTTCCTTTGTCATCGCCGGAGATGCCGGCAGATGAGGGGTCCACAGCCCGCCATCCGACCGGTAGCGGGTCTGACCACGCGGAGCCCTGGTCTGCATTGGCAGCAGGCGCCTGGGAGTAAAAAATATATGCTTCCCTCGACGTGCCCGCCCAAAAGATGACGTGTAGAATACCCGATGAATCCAGATAGGCGCCCTGCACTTGAGTCCCTCCCAGAGGCGGGAGTAGGATATCCACAGGTTTGGTCCACCCGCCGGCCAGAGTCCACTGGCGATAGACGACAGCGAGTTGACGATCGCTCTGACCCACCCATTGGCTGGCAAATGCGTGTACGGTGTGGTTTTGGTCGGCAACCAGAACCGGCGTAAATGTTTCGTCAAGATAGCCGGGGACCCTTTCGTCGGGCATCCACCCCCCTGATGGATCTTGCGCATGCGCCGAGGGAATGAAGCCTGCA